>VBPK01000001.1 GCA_005877225.1 Nitrososphaerota archaeon | reverse complement strand
CCCTGACCCTGTAATCCCTCCCCCTGTAGACAGTCCCCACTCGCGAGGGGTTGAACCTGACCTGAAAGGTGAGCCCGATGTGGAGCGTCTCGGCTGTTGCCTTCAGCCATCTCGAGAGTGCGGAAGGGGCGACAATCGTAACTTCGCGCGTTCGCTGGGCGAGGCTCATCGTCTGAAGGACGCCCAGAAGCCCCGTCACGTGGTCGCCGTGAAGGTGACTTATCAGTATCACTGCCTCTCTGTTCAACCCCGAGCCGATTCGGAAGAGTTGTCGCTGGGCGCCCTCCCCGCAGTCCATCATCACGAACTCCCCGTTTCTTCGGATCACGATAGAGGGGAGACCTCTGCTCCGCGTAGGAGTCGCTGAGCTGGTCCCGAGGAAGATGACTTCGAGCCTGACCAATCTTAGAGCCTCCTCAGGACCGTAATCGTTCGAGTCAGGTTCCGATGCACGTAGAGATGGTGCTCGCCCTCCACCCGGAACGTGTCACCGGGAGTGACACGGCTACTTCGAGGGTGCATTACGACCGCGATTCTGCCCCGACGGAGGAGAGCGGCACCGGCCTTGAGCAGACCGTCGATGATCACTCCCAATTCCTCCCCCATCCTGCTCGAAGCTCTCCCGTACGGAACATCAGTAGCGATTGCATCGACCCTCGTCAAGGGTAAAGACATGCTGTCCGCCCGAATCATCCCGAGCCACGGCTGACGGTATTTTTGCGCATTGGCGAGTGCTCCCCTCGCCATCTTCCAGCTGATATCGACTCCCACCGGAAGCGCTCCCACGATCGATGCCTCGAGAAGGATGCTTCCCGTCCCCGCGAACGGGTCCAGAAGGGTCTCTCCCTCCTTCACTCCCGCGATATTCACGAGAGCCCTGGAGAGCTTCGGGAAGATAGCGGAGGGGTGGAAGAACGCGCGAGACCTTGGCCTCCGCCGCGCCCACCCTTGGTTCATGATTCCCGGCTTGGAGAGCAGGAGATAGGTCCTCCCTTTCCTCCTCCCCTCGATTACGGACAACTCGTACTCGGGATCTTCCAGCTTCACCTTGCCGTGCAGCTGGTTCAAGATTTTGGTCTCCACCGAAGAACGGTCCGCCCTCGCCTCGCCGAGCTTGAAATGCCTCAGTCTGTAGCTGGCCCTCTCGACCTCTCGGCGGGTTTCTCGATCGAGCACCCCGTCGGGGATGAGCGTCCCGACGCGCTTGGCAAAGGCAATGCGTCGTGCGATGATGTCAGGGTTGGCTTCCGTCTCGGCGCGGACGATTCTCGGCTCGAGGAGGGAGACCTTGGCGTCTTCGTCGTAGGTCTTCACGACGGCGCGCGCCTCGGCTTCCGGAAGCGAGGTCTCTTCCCCGGAGAGGAGGATCACGGTGTTATTCCGTGACTGTCTTGAGGTGCTCCGCAATCGCCTCGCTGACATCCACTTTACTTACCTCGCTGGGGACAGTATTCGTGCCCACGACCTCTCTTATCCCCGCGGACTCGAGTTTCTCCATCGCGTCGCCCACCAGCAACGGATGGGAGCAGACGGCGATGACCCTGGCGGCGCCGGCCTCGCGGAGGACTATCCCCGCGGCCCTGACCGTCCCACCCGTGCTGATTATGTCGTCGACTACGAGGACGTCCCTCCCCTTCACCTCCAGCTTCGACGATTCGACCTTGACCTGCCCCGTGACTCTGTCCCTCTTCTTGGAGAGCTGGACGAACATCGCCTGGAGGAGGGACGCGAAGGCTTCAGACCTTTTGGAACCGCCGAAGTCTGGGGCGACCACGACGGGCTGGTTCAGCTTGAAGTTCTTCTTCACGTAGCTGACCAAGCTCGGGATCGCCGAAACGCTGTAGACAGGCATCGCGAAGAGTGAGAGACCCTCGGCGGAGTGAATGTCGACGGTCGTCAGGCGCGAGACGCCTCCTGAGCGGAGGAGATGGGAGACGACGCCGAGGCTCACCACCTCCCCTGCGACGAACTCCTTATCCTGTCTCGCGTAGGCCAGGTAGGGAACGACCGCGTGGACCTTCGCCCCTTCCTGGCTGAGGCGATGGGAGGCGAGAAGCAGCTGGAAGAGGTTGTGGTCGGGGGGAGGGTAGGTCGATTGGACAATCAGGACTGTCTTTCCAGAAACTTTCTCCTCGAATCGGAGTCGTGTCTCCCCATCCGGGAAGACCTTGACCTCGCAAGGGAGGAGTGGCAGGCTGAGTCTCCTCGCGATAGCTTCTCCCAGCTCCTTCGACGCGGGGCCGGGGAGGACGACCTTCTCAGCCACACCTTCTCGAGTGGCTTTCATGCAGACGGTATATAACGAGTCGCGGTTTGATCATCAAACACAGCAAAGGTTAAGGAAAGGTGGGTTCTGACAGACTTGAGCTTGGATCAGTATTGCCCAGAATGTGGCGGTCTCCTACTCTTCGACTCTACAACCAAGAGGTACGGGTGCAAGAGCTGCGGACTCTTTCTGACGAGGGAGCAGCTCTCGGATATCCGGTATAAGATGAAGACGCCCCAGGAAGACGTGAGAAGGAAGAAGCAGCGAGAGCAGTCAGACTACCTCGAGTGGTGGCTCAGCGGGAAGAAGGAAGGGTAACCTAAAGCGGGTTACCGTGTGATCTGACTAGTGGCAGTTGTTGCCGGGCTCACCGCGGACGGTCCAGGTATCGCTGAACGACCTTCTTCGTGTTGTCGGTCGCGAAGACGCTTCGAACTTCGGTGGGCGAGAACCACTTGTACTCCTCCGACTCGCTGTTTAGCTTCACCTTTCCTCCCTGGGGGGATGCGAGGTAACTGACCAGTACGAAGTGGTACATCACCCTCCCCTTACCGTCATAGTGGATGTCGTCCGAAATGTCCAGAAGTCCCTCGAGTCTAACCTCGAGCCCAACCTCCTCCTTCAACTCCCTCCTGGTGGCGTCTTCGACTCTCTCCCCCACCTTGACCACCCCGCCGGGGAGAGCCCACCTCCCCTTGTTCGGCTCGTTGTTTCGCTTTACGAGAAGGATGCTGTTGCCCTTGTAAATGAGGGCTCCAGCCCCTACCATGGGGAACAAAGGATACTCTCGTTTCCGGGCCATTTACAGTTGGGAGAAGCACATCGGTTTTAAGCGTTCAATGGGGATTCAGGGCTGGATGAGGGTCGAGGTCCTAACGGTCGGGAGGGAGCTGCTCATTGGAAAGACGGTCAACACGAACGCCCACTGGATCGGGGGGAGGCTTGCCCGGATGGGGACGAGGCTGTCCCGTATCACGACCGTCGATGACGACCTCCGGGAAATCTCCTCCTCCGTGCGGGAATCGCTCCGCCGCAAACCTGAGTTCATGGTCGTCGTGGGGGGGCTGGGGCCAACCCCGGACGACATGACTCTCGCGGGGATCGCGAAGGGGCTGCACAGGAGGCTGGCACTCAACGGGGAAGCCCTAAGGATGGTCAGGGACCACTACGTCGAGATGGGAAGGGGCGACCTGAAGCTCACCTCGGCGAGGAGGAAGATGGCGCGACTCCCCCTGGGGGCGACCCCGCTCAAGAACACGGTGGGGACGGCGCCTGGAGTCCGCCTCGAGGCGAGAGGGACGATAATTTTCGCACTCCCGGGAGTTCCGAGGGAGATGAAGAGCGTATTCAGACGCTCGCCTGAAGGAGAGATCCGGCAAAGGTTGGGGAGACTTCACACGAGGACCGTGATTCTGAAACTGGAAAGAATCTTCGAATCGACTCTGGCGCCAATCCTGAAGCGTACGATGAAGAGGTATCCGAACGTCTACATCAAGTCGCACCCAAAGGGGGTCGAGGAAGGTGTCTCTAAGATAGAATTGGATGTCGTGGTCGTCTCGAAGAGGAGGGCTGATTCGACGAAGATTTCTGAAATGATTGCCTCGGAACTCAAGAGAGAGGTCGCAAGGGCGGGCGGGACGGTTCTCTCGACCCGATGAGTGAGGTGCGGGTTAGAATGGTAGTCCTGAGAATTCAACGGGCATCTTACGACCCGAGCGTCGCCTCCGAGAAGTGGGCGAGGCAAAAGAGCACCACCCTCGACCGAAGTCAGGCGCCGGAATATCCGCGCCCCCTGGTTCTCGCCTGGCCCGGTCAGACCGCTTTCGATTTGTGGCGCAATCGCTCCCCTCCTCTTCGCCTCCGTCATCGTCGTTGCGGGCTCCCTAAGGCCAGCGTATTCACACATCTCTCAATTCATGAGCGATCTCGGTTATGGGCCGAATGCCATCTTGCAGAACCTGAATTTCATCCTCACGGGAATGCTGGTCGCTGCCTTCTCCTACGGACTCCACAGGAGTCCTCCGGGCTCCCGTAAGGGTCCCGCATTCGTGACTGCCTTCGGGATTGGTTTGATAGGTGCAGGAGTCTTTCCTGGCGACCCTGCGAATCCGTTCGTCCAGAGCTTGCACTTTCTGTTCGCTACGGTGCTGGAAATCTCCGGCGTGTTGGCTCCTCTCTTCGTCTACGCCAGATTGAAGAAAAATCTGGGGTGAAGAAACGAAAAACAAAGCGCACAGTCACGAAGTCCGTCGCGAAGGCGCTGTAGGTAGACCTGCCGCCCACCGCCACGCAGTGGTAGGCGACTCCCCTTTCTGGCAGCGGAATCCTTGCTATGAAGAACTAGAAGCAGGAGTTAATAACGACCACCCTGACTATTGATATTCGATTAGCGGGCCGGGTGGGATTTGAACCCACGACCTCTGTGAGTCCGAGACTCTCTACAGCTTTCCTCGGCAGAGGATAGGAGGATCGGCGTTCGGCTCTGCCGCGCTGTCCATACTCCGCTCTCCTCGATCTGCGCTACCGGCCCATTCAGTCCTGAGGCGGGTTGAAGGCTCGTATTTTACCTTCATTGATTTAGCAGGCGGAAGCTGATTTCAAGGAGCTGCTTGTTATTCCTGAACCTCGTTCCTTCGAGCTGGATTTCTCCGATCTCAGAAGTGTTCTCGACGTGCTTCTCCCTGCAACAGTTCACGTTCCAGTCGGGTATCCTCACAATCCTCAGCAACGAAACCTCCTTCGGCACCGGGAACACGTCGTAAATCGCTTCTCCAAAGTGCTTCTCGGCCTCTTCCCTCTCCATCTCGAACTCAAGGACCTCAGCTCCCTCCCTCATTACCGCGTTCGCTTCCTCCTCGATCCTCCTCAACTCCTCCCCGGTCGGCTTCCTCTCAGCCTGCACCGTCAGCCTCCCGCGTTCGCCGCTCACGAATACCGACGCAGTCCACTCCGTCCCGAGAACTCTCTGCACCGCCCCCTTTAGCACATGTAGTGCGGAATGAGTGCGGAGGTCCGCATCGCTCATTCGCTCACACTTTCATTGACTGGAAGAATGAACGCCTTCGCTACATTCGAATTATCTTGTAAAGGTCGTTCGCCCTTATCGTCATTCCGAATCTCTCCTCCCTCGCTTTCATGTATCGATACGTCTTCATGAGGAGGTTGGCGTGCCTTATCGGATTGAACCTGTTCTCTATCTTCAGCTTGACCAGCCGGTAGATTTCATAGAAGATACTGAAGTGGTCCAGAACGCGGTCCCTGTACTCCTGAAGGTCAGGCAGAGTCTCGCAAAGAATCTCAGCGCACTCAAGGCTGGGGATGATTCCTTCCCCGAGTATCGGAAATATGGTTCCTATCGACTCCCCGACCCCTACCACCTTGCCCTGGTAGAAGGGCTCGCAGAGCCGAGGGGGGGTGAACCTGATGGGCCTCCCGATCTTCTTTATGATCTCGCCCGGGTGGTTCCTGTTGTACTCGTCGGCGAATTCCAGGTGCTTCCTAAAGAAGTCCCCGGCGCCCACGTATCCGTTTCCCTTCTCTAGCGGGAAGTACCACAGGTAACCGCTATCGTGTCTAAACGGCTTGATGTAGAAATCATCTGTAGGAGGGCTCGGGTTGTACCTGACCTTGTATTCGATGCAGGGGATGAAGAAGTCTTGGCTTAACTTTGGCAGGAAAGCTCTGTGATTACCCGTTGCGTCTACGACCAGGTCATAACCGTCATTGAGGATACTATCCGGGGTCGCCTTCACTCCGAAGTGCGCTCTCTGTCCCTTGACGAGGTCGAGCTCCAGTTGATGCTTGTCGAATGTGACCAGCCCCTTCAGGGGGATCTCAAGCATTTCTTCCCCCAGGTCGACGCGCATGTACTTCCCGTCGTGGAGGATGTACTGTTCGAAACTAATCCCAAGCGGGGAGAGAATCTTCCCGAGCTCGTGCCTGGAGGTTCCCCAGGCGCACACAGCATTGAACCGGTCGAACGGTTGCCTTTCGTAGCCATCGACCTCGTGCTGCTCGCTCAGCCTATTCAGGAGGTACGAGCCCGCGACTCCGAGCCCGACGACCGCAATCTTCAACTCCCTTTTTGCCAAGAGGTCAATGGTTTAACCTTTCCCCCCTCTCTCACCGACACCGGCCAGCTCCTCTGTCTGACGGAAAAATAAGCGGTGTAGGCCGCGACGTAGGCGTACACTAGTATCCAGAAGAGAGTGACCTGCACCCCAGGGCTCTCTGCGAGGATAACTCCCCAGCTGGCGGCAACGTCCAGCAAGACCAGACCAACGAAAGCGAAGTACGGAAGCAAGAGTGCCATGACGTTTTCACGGTACTTTTGAGCACACGCCCAAGCCGTACCGGCTGCCGTGCCCAAGAAGAGTCCCCCGAGTCCTCTCATCACTGTGCTCGACACCCTCCACGGCCAGAAGCTGAAGGCGAGTGAAGGAAGGAAGAACATGTTCAGGCCGAAAAAGGTGACGATCACCGCGTGTCCGAGGAAGGCGCGTCTCAGTCCTCTGGGGATCCGGTCAAGCGGACCCGTCGCCTTCCCGGTTCTTCTCACGAAGAGGAGAAACCCAGTCAACGCCATAGCCAGTAAGAATGCGGACAGAAGCCAGCTCCCAAGGGACGGTTGAAGGCCAGGCGCAATTGTTCCAGCAATAGCAACCATCAGGAAGATTGGCCAAGTCGTAACCAAGACTGCGCTATTCGAGATCCCCCTCCTATCCCTCAAGGCGAGAATAGCAGCGATCGCCAGGGCCAAGAACATTGAGCCGAACATTCGAGATGCGAGCGGTTTGATTGCATAGGGCCAGAACGCCGTCGTAGTCTCTGGTATTACGTACATGATCATGCCCAAGGGAAGGCAGACGACCTCCTCTAAGTAGAAGAAGAACTCAGCCGCCCTGTTCGTCACGCGTGTATCCGTCTCGCTTGCCATCTCGTCTTTCAAAGGGTAGGCTCCATGCTGAACCGCTTCCCTGCCGTGCCGCAGGTCTCCGGGCAATTAAACCAGTCAGCCCATGGGATCCGCTTTATTAGTAGCTGACCCCGCAGAATTCATTGAAGATACGGCAGAGTTTATACACACGAAACGGGCCTCATCTCCACGCACTCGACGCGGCGCTTAGCTGGTATTCTGCTAAGATGGTAAGCGCCAGCCACGCCCTGAAGAGATATCCATTTCGCCCTTTGCCAGGCGACAGCTAAGCAAATCGACCTTACAACGCCAGCTCGAGCGCCACCGATTAATTGACAGTATACCACTTTCTCCTCTGGGCGCATCTCGAAGCACTCGACTTCATGCTCGTTGGGTATCCTGTTGAGGAGGTACGCCCCTGCCACCCCCGCCCGACGACGGCTATCCTCAAACTATTGTAATCCCTCGGAATCTACTATACATATCTATCGCATCGCTCGCTGTTTCAACAATCGACCTGACCCTTGGGCGCTGCCGATGTAAACTTAATACACCAATCATACCAAGTGTACTCAATGTCCAAAGTCGTCAAGGTCTCCGAAGACACCCATTCCAAGCTCACCGGCATGGCGAAGTGGGGCGAGCCCCTCGACCAGGTGATTCAGAGGCTTGCGACGCAGAAGGGGCTCGAGGATGTGATAGCCGGGACGAGCTCAATTTGTTTCATCGACGGAATCGAGGGAAGGCTCCTCTATCGGGGGTACGACATCAGGGACCTCGCCGCCCACTCGACCTACGAGGAGACCGCGTACCTCCTCATGAACGGGAAGCTGCCCACGGAGAACGAGCTGCAACAGTTTTCGCGGAACATCTCCGCAAAGCGTCCCGTTCCCCCCAGGATAATCTCGATTCTACAGGAGCTCCCCAAGAACTGCGATGCGATGGACGCGCTCAGGGTCTGCGTCGCCGCTCTGGGAGTTTTCGACGACCCGATGTACTCTCTTCAAGAGAAGGCCTCATCGATCGCCGCCAGGATAGGAACGGTCGTCGCGGCCATCCACAGGCACAAGCACGACTGGACCCCCATCCCCCCGAAGGACGACCTCAGCTATGCCGCCAACTTCCTCTACATGGTCACGGGGAAGGAGCCCTCCGATTCGGACACCCGCCTGATGAACGTCTTCTTCATCCTCCACGGAGACCACGAGCTGAACGCCTCGACCTTCACCGCGAGGGTGATCGCCTCCACCCTCTCCGACATCTACTCGGCCGTCACAGGGGCGGTCGGTGCCCTCAAGGGGCCTCTGCACGGAGGCGCGAACGAGAAGGTAGTCGAGATGACCTCCGAGATTGGGAGCAGCAAGAACGCGGAGAAGTATGTGACCAACAGGCTGGCCAACAAGCAGAAGCTGATGGGGTTCGGCCACAGGGTCTACCGGACGATGGACCCGAGGGCGAAAATCCTCAAGGAGATGGCCAAGGAGTTTCTCTCCACCGAGAGGGAGAGGGAGGACTTCGAGATCCTCCTGAAGGTCGAGGAGGCGATGCTGAGGGAGAAGAAGCTCTACCCGAACGTCGACCTCTACTCCGGTCTGGCCCTGAACCACGTGGGAATTCCCACCTACCTCTTCACTCCCGTCTTCGCTGTCGGGAGGGCGCCCGGCTGGCTGGCTCACGTCCTCGAGCAGTACAGCGATAACAGGATCATCCGACCGAGGGCGGAATACCTGGGGTCACAGGGTTCTAAGTACGTCCCCATCGAGAACAGAGCGACAAGTAGATGAGAGTCGAGGCGCTGATTCACAGGAGCCCCGTGACGATAAGCTCGAGCGCCACGATAAAGCAGGCCGCAGAGGTCTTCGTCCGCGAGGGAATCGGTCTGCTCGTCATTGCCTCCTCCCTGAACCCTGTGAGGGCGGAGGCGGTCTTATCCGAGAGAGACGTCGTGAGGGCCGTCGCGGCGGGGACGGCCGCTGGCACCTCCCTCGGCGCCATCTCGACCAAGAAGCTCGTGAGGATAAAGAGGTCCGAACCTCTGTCGAGGGCGGTCTGGCTCATGATGCAAAACCACATCAGGCATCTTGTGGTCGAGAATGACGACGGCACGCTCTTCGGGGTCCTCTCGATCCGCGACTTCTTCTTCGAGAGCAGGCTTCTCGAGTCGTTCATGAAGGAGGAATCACTCGAGATTCATGGCGGCGACTAGTAAGTGAGTGGTAGCCCTTCGAGATCCTCTTCTCTATCTTCTGCCTTCCCTCGCATGTCTCTATCCAATTTCCGTCAGCGGGGATGAGATTTTCCCTCGACATCAATCACCTCCTCGCCCGTTCAAACCTTAAATAACTTGAAGCGGTTCGCAAGTTTTGTTTGCCCCTCTTCGGTGACATCGGCTCAGTCTTCATGATGGCGGTCATCGGGGTGGTCTTCACGCTCCCAGTGATAATCATCCCGAAGATACTCGCCCCTCACAAGCCGAACCCAATCAAGAACTTGCCGTTTGAGAGCGGGCAGGTCCCGCTGGGAGGGGGGAAGATGCACTTCATGATGCAGTACTACGCCTACCTCCTGATGTTCCTGGTCTTCGACGTGATGGCGATGTTCCTCTACGCGTGGGCCGCCGCCTACAGACCTCTCGCTCTCGGCGTCTCTTCGAGCTGGATAATCACGCTCTTCATCGGGATGCTCTCGGTCCCGCTCGGCTTCGCACTCTACATGGCGGGGAGGAGAGAGCTATGGTAACGGTCCAGAAGACGGGCACGTACAACGCCCTCGTCGGTCGGCTCAACGAAATCGTACAAGACAACATAGGTGCCCCCCTTCGGTACCTTGTTAACTGGGGGAGGCTCTACTCCCTATGGCCAGTCCACCTTGAGACGGCGTGCTGTTCGGTCGAGGTTGGTGCTGCGGCCGGGTCCCGCTTCGATATGGAAAGGTTTGGGGCTCTGGAGGCCTTCGGCTCGCTCAGGCAGTGCGACCTCCTCATCGTGATGGGGACGGTGACCAGGAAGCTCGCCCCAAGGCTGAAGCTCATCTACGACCAGATGGCCGAACCGAAGTGGACAATCGCAATGGGTGCGTGCGCGATCACAGGTGGTCTCTACTTCGACTCCTACAATGTCCTCAGAGGTATCGATGACATAATACCCGTCGATGTCTACGTCCCTGGCTGCCCTCCCCGCGCCGAGGCACTCCTGCAGGGGCTCGTCCTCCTCCAGGAGAAGATAAGACACTCGCCGAGCCTCAAAGGAGCGTAACGCGGGTTGCAGGCTCAGGCCCAGACGCCTCCTCCTCAGCCAGCGAAGACCCAACCACTGGCAGACGCGATTGTTCAGAAGTTTCCCGGGACCACAGTCGACTACGTGCGCGAGAAGCGGTTGAAGGTGACGACGGCTCCGGAGAAGATCAAGGAGGTCGCGCTCTTCGTCCGGGACGAGCTCGGGTTCGACCACATCAGCTGTGTCTCGGGGACCGACTGGATAGCGAAGAACGAGATCGAGGTAATCTACTTCGTCGGGGCGGTGTCAAAGCCCGGCCAGGAGGCGATAATTGTCGCCCTCGCCGAGCGGCCAAAGAGAGACAATCCAACGGTTCCAACTCTCATCGAAGTCTGGCCTGGCGCCGAGTACCACGAGCGAGAGACGCATGAGATGCTGGGGGTGGTCTTCTCCGGCCACCCGAACCTCAAGAACCTCCTCCTCCCCGAGGATTGGAACGACATCCCTCCTCTCCGGAAGGACTACATCTCGCCCGGGAGATAAGAGGATGACAATACAATCAGAATACAATCCCGACGCCGACAGGATAATGAGCGTCGCCCTCGGGCCGCAGCACCCAGGCGCGGGGCACTTCCGCATCCAGCTCTGGCTCGACGGCGACTACGTCGTGAAGGCCGAGCCCGACCCCGGTTACGTCCACAGGGGGGAGGAGAAGATGGGCGAGTACAGGAACTACATCCAGAACGTACCTCACCTCGAGAGGCCCGTCATCCTCGACAGCTGCGGGATTCTCTTCCCCTACGCTCTGGCGGTAGACGAGCTGATGAACAACAAAATCCCACGCAGAGGGCAGTACCTCCAAGTGATCATGGCCGAGATAAACAGGATAGTCTCTCACATGTACTTCATCGCGATCTACGGCATCTTCGTCGGCCACACGACGATGATCACCTGGGCGATGGGAGATAGGGACTTCTGGATCGACATAGCGGAAAGGATAGGTGGGGCACGGGTGACCTTCGCGTACATCATCCCCGGTGGCGTGAGGAACGACATGCCTCAGGGATTGACCGAGAGGGCGTTGAAGACCTGCGACTGGTTCGAAAAGAGGATGGACGAATACGAGAAGATCTTCTTCAAGAATCCAATCTTCCTCGAGAGGTCGGAGGGGATCGGGGTACTAACGAAGGAGGACGCCATCCGCCTAGGCGCGACCGGGACCGTCCTGCGCGCCTCCGGCGTGAAGCATGACATCAGGAGGGACGAGCCGTACAGCGCCTACCCAGACTTTGATTTCGAGGTTCCCTCCCTGACGGCGGGCGACTGCTGGGCGAGGGCGTACGTGGCGCTACTGGAGATGAGGCAGTCGGTGAAGATAATCAGGCAGGCCTTCAAGACGATTCCGCCGGGGCCGGTGAGACTAAAGCTGGGTCCTCAGCCGAGGGTCCCAGCGGGGGAGGTCTACGCGAGGGCGGAGGCGGCGAGAGGTGAGATGAGTTACCACCTGATCAGCGACGGCACTCCCAGACCTTACAGGCTGAAGATCGGCGTCCCCAGTTTCAAGAATATGATTATGATTCGGGAGCTGCTCAAGGGAGTTCATGTTGGGGACATCCCGCCTGTCTACTGGTCGCAGAATTTTTGGCCGGTCGAATCAGACCGATAAATGCAACTTTCTGGTCAAAAATCGATGTTTGTTTTGCAGTTATCACTAAGTAGATCACATATTATCTCTATTCCCTCTAGTTAGGATTTCGTCTCGATCCTCGCCAATCGGGCTTTTTCTACGAAAGCAACTCTTTCACTTCTAATCTCCTCTCGAAGTCGGTCCCAGTCTGACAGTAACTTGCGAATCGTCTCTTTGTCATTGGATTCGAAGAATCGAAGTGCTAACTCCTTCTTCGCTGTCCTCTCGCCATGTTTGAGAGGTAATTCCATGAGGAAGCGGGCCACCTCTTTGTGCCTCCATAGTCGGATTCGCCATATTGTACCCAATTGATGGTAGCCTAGCCGCTCGGGCTGTTGATTTTGTAATTCCAACTTCGGATCATAATTCATCCTCTGCAGACACCTGAAGATGCTGGTCAGCAGCTGGAAGTTAACGTTCGAGATTTGAATCTCAAAGCTGGTACCCCATTTCTTCCTATGCGGGTAGATACTACCTTCCGCATCAAAGAATCCCGCTAGAAAACTGTAGAAGAGATGAGGTTTAGCCGCGAATTCGGGCGGAACTCCGGATTTTCCAAGCAATAGGAACTCGAAGGTGCCATCTAGATCGGCTTCCAGGTTCCATTCGAATCCAGTCCACTTCGCGAGCCTGGCATAAGCATGAACATAGCCGTAGCGACCAAACAGTTGTTGGAATAGTTCGGCCATCTTTGGATGGGTTGTTCCTGTTCTAACTCGCACTGCCCTTCCATGCCTGACGACGTCGAGGTCGCCAACTCTGAAACCAACGAGATATGCTCTCTCGTCTGCGTCTCCGGAGAATGGATTTCTCGGATGCTTTGTGACAGCTTCGATTTGGGCATCCACCTTGTCCCGAAGTTGGACTCCACGTTTCTTCAGATGCGCGAACACAGTCACAGAACCGACTAAATCTCCGGCAATCTGTTTGAGTGACTCGCCTGCAACGTAGCGCCTTACCCACTGGTCGACCATCTCTTCGGATACTTTGCGGATATGCTCCGCGGAATCTCTCCTCTTGATCCCGAACTTCTTCAGGTACCAGAGTACCATCGTCTCGCCCGACTTCGGATTCGGATACTTCAGCCCGTAGAGTTGGGAGATCTTCATCGCGGAGAGTCTCTGCGTGAGGTAAAGCTGTTCAAGCTCTTCCTTCTTCGCCGGCCATGCTCTCCGGACCTCTTCGTTCCCCTCATCCGTTCGGCTCTCTTCCATCTGACTCTTCATCATCTCAGAGCTTTTAGTCACCCCTGTGGATTGGGATCCAGAATCGCTTCGAGCCTCATCAAAGGCAGGCTCTCCGAGATACTCTGGAGCAGACGAATTCGCAGATGCACCTATTCCCTTCTTCGATGCTTCCGGTCCGATTCCTTCAGCGGATTCCATAGCACAAACGGAGCGAAGATAACTGCGGCTAACGAAACGGAGACAACACACTACGAATATTCTAAGCAGGGTGAAAGAACTTCACTGTGATAACGGAGAGGTCTCGAGTAACACGAAGCCTCGCATAGAACCCAGTATGCGAACCAAAGCCACTTTCATTGAACAGAAATTTGATGTGCATGAGAGCATGCCTCACCATGCTTTATGGAGCTAACGATGTCCAGTCTGAAATTGACGAATGTTCGCCTGAGAATAGACATTCACGCGTCTCAAGATGTCCACTTTTTGATTGACACCCTTTCTTGGCAGAAAAATTGGGAAACGTGGAGTCTAGGATTCTCTGGAGCTGATTCAGAGCGACTCAGATGTTGCTCTTCTGATCCCGGACGACCCGATTGCATGGTCACCCCGGTCATGAAGTCGGAATCTATTTCTCGCCTCCACCCATTATCCACAAGCCTCGGAGGTGCTCGTCAAGGCTTCGGCTAGAATCCAGAAGTAGCGCAGAACCGCTTGTCACTGATGCCAGTAACATGAACACAGGTCAAAGCGCGGCAGACAGACGCAACCGCCACGGTAGGAAGGCCTACTCAGTCAGCGTCCAGTCGAATGCGCAGTCCGGCACAAGCTGCTCTTTCTGCTGGCTCGTGCTGGCCCTTAATCCCACCCTAGAAGGCATGAACGAGAGAGACTCGGCGACTTTCAAGGCGCATCTCGAGAAGGCGCACGGGCTAAGGGACGAGATTCAACCATAAGAGACAACTCCCCGACCGAGGCAGATTTCCGGTCGTGGTCGTCGCCAGTAGCGGTGGACTCATAGAGGTTCTTAAGGGGCGCATAATGTTCTCCTGAAGCCATCATGCGGATTCTACCGGGGTTCTTGGCGGTTATAACGGAGATTCAAATTTCTAGCTAGATTGCAGCAGCAGAAGCTTCACTACCTGCACGAGGCTACGGATTCTTGCGCCAAGAGCCACTTCGTCTACTTCTGCACGGAGTGCCTCTGCGTCCTGAAGGTATGCAAGAGCCTCTCGTCCGTGGACAGGGTGATAGAGACATTCGAGAACCGTTGCCCGAGCTGCGGCTCAGCCCTCGAGGGTTCGCTCTCCTGCAGGCTGACTCCCGTTTCAGACGAGTGGTCTGACGCGCCCTCGCGACGAGGGGAGAGAAGGGTCACGCCTCGAACAAGCGAACTCTTCAAACAGGCTTCTTCTCTTCTGCGCGAACCCTCGTTCAACTTCTCGCCGATCGAGAAGTTCGAGCCCGGGCGGGTCGCTGTCTTCACTGGGAAGTACGCCGAGACCGTCGCCGAGTTTCTCTGCTTCAGGGGTCAGCTGCCGAGGAGGCACGGCGGGCTCGACACAGTCGTCGTCTTCATCGACGGAGGGAACTGCTCCGACCCCTACCTCTTCGCGTCTTACGCCCGGGAGTATATGGTCCCGCCACGGGAGGCGCTTGGGAGGGTCGTGACCAGTAGAGCCTTCACGATTTACCAGCTCGCGAACCTCGTCACGAGGGAGCTGCCCCGCGTGATTGGCGAGCACGGCTCCAAGTTCGTCATAATCTCCGACATCCTGAGCATGTTCAACGACCCCTCGATCGACGCGAAGGAGGCCAGCAGAGTCATCGAGGCGATCAAGGGCGGCCTGCGGGAAGTCAAGAAGAAGAGGCGGGACGTCTTCGTCCTCGTCACGCTCACAGCGAAGACGCCTTACGACCACCTGATCACAGACTCTGCCGACCTCCTCCTCAACCTGAGCCCCGCCAACTCGAAGGTCGCCGCGATGCTCTTGAAGCACCCCTGCAAGCCCAGTCTTCAGCCGGGGGAGGAGGTCCTCAGGCCCGTCCTGCACCAGAGGTATCATCGCTATGGGTAGAACCATCCCCTCGTTCCGGATGGCCGAGACTCGCGAAATCGAGGAGTGGAAGCCCTTCAGGAGGGCGCTCCCAAGGAGGGAGCGAGCAGCCTTCGACGAGTTGCTTAGAGCGGCGAAACTCTACGCCTCGGCTTCCTCGGCCGCTGTGAGGACCTCGAGGTTCGAGGGGATGTTCATCGCACTCCTCTTTCATCACCAGAAGATGCTGGCAGAGATCGAGGAGGTGGTCGCCGGGTTGAAGCGCCAATGACCCTCTCCGGCGAGGAGGTCAGGCAGGAGATCGAAAGCTGGAGGGGTTTCGCGGAGGCTCTCAGGGGCGAAGATAGGGACCTCTTCAACGAGATGATGAGACGCTGTTACGAGTACGCGCCCGCGATGCAGGTCAAGGCCTACCCCTTCCCCAGCGAGGCGCTCTTCATGGGCCTGATATTCATGCAGCAAAAGGCAATCACGTCGCTCGCTAAGGAGATCAAGAGGCTTGCGAGGCTGGATACTTGACCTCTATCCCGGCAACCCGGGAGAGATGGTCGTCTGGCTGAAGCTCGAGAACGGCGAGGTAAGACGGCTTCTCGATAGATGGTCTCCCTCGATCTTCGTGGCCTCCGACGACGGGTATGAACTCGCGAGGCTGGGGGGCCACAGGCTCATCGAGCCGGAGGTCCTGGGGTCGAGACTGGTCGGGAAGGTCGAGCAGATAACCGACCAGGCCAAGAGCGAGGTTCTCGAGCTCCAGGTCAAGGACGCGAAGAAGACCCAACTCCTCGCGAGGCGCATCGAGGGCCTCGGGCCCTTCGGCCTCTACAGGATATACAACGCCGACGTACCACCGGCCCAGACATACCTCTACGAGCGCGACCTCTTCCCGCTCGCCCACTGCGAGGTCTCGGAGGCGGCGCAGAGGCTTGAGTGGAGGCTGCACGACGACGACTGGTCTTACGATTACGTGATCCCCGAGCTGCGCGAAACGAAGGTCGAGGTGGAGGTCGAGAGGGAGGGGAGGATCGCGAGGAATACAGACACGATCAGGTCTGTCAAGCTGACCAGTCGAGAGGAGGAGATAGTGATCGAGAGCGGCTCCGAAGGAGAGAAGATACTCGAGGTAGTAAAGGCCCTCGAGGAACTGGACCCCGACCTCCTCCTCACCGAGGAGGGGGACACATTCCTCCTCCCCTACTTGATCAAGCGAGCGGAGAAGAACGGTCTCTCCGAGAGATTCTTCCTGGACAGGGACAAGACGAGATTGACACTCCCGTCGAGGGCGGGTACTTCGTACTTCAGCTACGGGAAGATTCTCTTCAAGCCCTCCGCGATGAAGCTCTGCGGGAGGGTTCACCTCGACCTCTCGAGCTCCTTCGTCTGCAACGGGCCGAACCTCGAGGGGCTCTTCGAGCTGAGCAGGATTTGCAGGATGCCGCTCCAGACGGCGAGCAGGGCGAGCATCGGGAAGGCGCTCTCGAGCCTCCAGTTCTACCACGCGAGCAAGATGGACCTCCTGGTCCCGTGGAAGCCCGTCATCGCGGAGAAGTTCAAGGACAGATGGACCCTGATGGTCGCGGACCGAGGGGGGTTCATCTTCGAGCCGAGGGTCGGCCTCTTCGAGGGTGTCGGGGAGCTGGATTATTCCTGCCTCGTCAAGGATTCAACAGTGATGACGAGAAATGGAGAGAAATCTATTGCCGAGGTGAAAGAAGACAACGAGGTCTTCACCCCATTCGGCTGGCAGAGAGTATCAAAGGTCCATGAATATCGCATCAATGAGAAGGTAATCAGACTGACACTTTCAGACGGGAAAAGAATCACGTGTACTACGCATCACAAGTTCCCTGTTCTGGTAAGAGACGTTTTCGAAGAAAAGGTCGCCGATGAAATTCGCAAAGGGAACAGGTTCATCATAACCGACCCGCCCCCGGCCTTTCAGAACGACGATCTAGCTTGTCTGTTCGGCGCCTTCACAGCGGAAGGGGGGCGTCTGCGAAGAGATCAAGAATATTTCGACAAATCTAGAAAGAAAACTCGCGTTTCGCATCAATACAGGATAGAATTCAGCATCAACAAACACGAAATCGATTTCCGCAATTTCATCACGAAAACATTATCCAAAATCTATCCAAGCGTTCACGTCTACATCAAGACAAAACTAGGAAGCGACGGCATTACCCTAGTAGTGGCTCAAAGGGCGGTCGTGATGGACTTCTTATCGAGATACGAGTCTTTCATTGCCAGCGAGCACCACAATCAAGGCGAACAGGCATCTTTCGTACGCGGTTTCTTCGAAGGCGATGGTGGTATCAACAAGAAGCGAAACACAGTTCAATGCGATCAGTCGTCCAAGAATCATTTCAAACTAGACATTGTGTGCAAATGCCTACGCGAACTAAACATAGGATATCGTGTCGGTAGGTACATCAACAAACACGGATTTTCTTCTATCCCTGCCGACTTTCTTGAGCTATCCGGTTTGGAAGCGGTGGTTAGGTATTACACCCAAGTCGGCTTCATTTCACAAGATAAGCAGGAAAGCCTACGCCAAGCCATACTGAGTCGCATAAGGAAAGCCAAGAACTATCCAAGCCCTCGCTTGGGATTGTACGCCAAGGCTCGGAAAAACAACGCATTATCATTCATACACGAAGTTCGAGTGATAGGAAAGGAGATCTTCGACTACGACGGCCACGTCTATGATTTGACGCTAGAATGGTCGGAGTTTCCTTACTATTTTGCCAATGGCATCCTAACTCACAATAGCCTTTATCCCAACATCATGCTGAAGAAGAACCTCTCGGCTGAAACTGTAAGGTGCCCGTGCTGCCCATCCTCGATTAACAGGATTCCTGAACTTGACTGGAACGTATGTCAGAGAAGGAAGGGGATAGTGCCGAAAGCGATAGAGATCATAGTCGGGAAAAGGCTGAGATACAAGGAACTCAAGAGGAGCGCGAAGAGTGATAAGGATAGAGAGAGATACGACGCCAGACAGTCGGCACTCAAATATTTGGGCGTAACTTCATTCGGATATTTAGGGTACAACAACGCGAAGTTCGGGAGGATTGACGCGCACATAGGCGTCTGTGCGTGGGACAGGAAGGTCCTACTCGATGCCACGAGGATAGCTGAAAGAAGCGGCTTTAAGCTCATTCACGGGATTGTCGACTCGCTCTGGCTGAAGAGGCAGGGAGCAGAAGAGGAGGACTACAAGAGGCTGAGAAGAGAAATCGAGGAGGAGACGGGCTTCGAGATCTCCTTCGAGGGCATCTACAAGTGGGTCGTCTTCCTCCCCTCGAGGGTCGAGCCTGGAATTCCCGTGCTCAACAGGTACTTCGGCGCGTACAGGACGGGGGAGCTGAAGGTTCGCGGGATAGAGGCGCGACGGCACGACACACCCGTCCTCTTCACGAAGTGCCAGATGGAGATTCTGGAGCTTCTCGCCAGGGCGGATTCGATAGCGGGGGCGAGAGAGCTGATTCCAGAGTGCCTCGGGGTCTTCGAGAAGTACGCCAGAGCAATCTCCAATCGCGAGGTCCCCCCCGAGTTCATGATCTTCACCAGGAATCTCTCGAAGAAACCCGGGGAGTACCTCAACAGGACGATCCAGTCCTCGGTGGCGGATCAGCTCTCGGAGGAGGGCATCGAGTTGCATGCGGGGGAAAGCGTAAGGTACCTGATCACAGACTACTATTCGGGGTCGCCGCGGAGGCGAGCTGCCCCGGAGTCGCTCATCGACGATGGAACGCCGTACGACGTAAGAAGGTACGTCGAGTTGCTGGCCGAGGCCTGCTCGACTGTTCTGGAACCATTCGACGGGAGATGCTCCCCGGAGCGGCTCGTAGGCCGACTTCAGGACACGCAGCTCGCCTCCTCTCCCGCAGAGGTGATGTGAGGATTTTTTGCGCGCTGTGTCAAACTTCGTTGTCTGGGTCGGGTATCTCCGCCTTCAGGCACGAAACGGCTGCGAGAGATAATTGAGCAACTTCGAGAAGACCTGGAAGAAGGGGGAGGATGGAGAGAGCTTCGCGAAGAGAACCCGCGAGGCTGTGAGAGGTCCTCAGCCGATCAAGCCTCAGATCGAGAAAGCCTCTGCCCAGCTTCAGTCTGAGGTGAACAGGCTCGACGCCGCCCTCGCTAAGCTGAACCAGAGGGAGAGCATGATATTCAGGAAGACGGTTCACTCCGTCCAGGTCCACGACCAGGAGTCGAGCAAGGCCTACTCCAACGAGCTCTCGGAGGTCAAGAAGATGAAGAAAATCGTGACTCAATCCAGGGTTGCCCT
>VBPK01000126.1 GCA_005877225.1 Nitrososphaerota archaeon | reverse complement strand
TTCTTCTTTCTCTTTCCGATGAGGAGCCGCCCATCGAGCCCAGAGAGTGAAACCGCCCTTACTCCGTGAGAGAGGAGGGCGAGAACTATTCTCTTTGCGACCATCCCGCACATCACCATCGCGTAAATCTCGACCGTCTCCCTATCTGTGTACCTGCTCCGTATCCCCTCGGGGGATGTGATGAAACTCTGCTCCTTCCCCAACCTCCTGGCGACATCGGTTACGAGTTCGCCACCACCATGAACGAGCGCGACCTGATTGGAGCGGGCGACCTCCCCGATGTCCTCGAGGAGGGGCGTGGGGAGACCGTTCTTCACGAGACTCCCCCCTATCTTCACTACAACCTTCAATCCTTACACCGGGTGCAGGGGGGCGTAGTTGAGACCCGCCCTCTCGTCAAGCCCGAGCATCAAGTTCATCGACTGTATCGCATTTCCCGCGGCTCCCTTAATCAGATTGTCTGTCGCCCCGAGTGCAACGACCCGCCCCGTCCTACCCTCCTGCTCGAAACCGACGTCGCAGAAGTTCGAACCAATGACTATCTTCGGGTCGGGAAGCCTGAAGGGCCCCTTCTTGTCTCTGACGATCCTCACGAAGTAACTTCCGTCGTACATCGAACGGTAAGCCTTCCAGATTTCAAGCGGCTGGGGACTCCCGCTGGAGAAGAGATGGCAGGTGCAGAGTATTCCCCTGACCATGTTGACCGCATGCGCCGACATCGAGACCTTCACCTCCTCCCCCGCAAGCCCGGAGAGAACCTGCTCTATCTCTGCAGAGTGGCGGTGCCCCGCAGGCTTGTAAGGCCTCACGACGTTGTACCTCTCGGAGAAGTGGGTGGAGAGCGAGGGCTTCCCGCCCGCCCCCGAGGAGCCTATCTTCGCGTCGACGACGATGTGCTCCGCGTCGATGGGGAACGAACTCTGCTTCAGGAGAGGCGCGAGAGCCAGGATGGAGGTGATGGCCATGCATCCGGGGGAAGAAACGAGGGTTGCGCCCCTGACCTCTTCTCGATTTATTTCTGGGATGGCGTATACAAACTTTCGGAGAAGGTCGGGGGAAGGGTGGTCGAACCCGTACCAGCTCTTGTACTTGCTGGGGTCTTTCAGCCGGAAGTCGGCGCTCATGTCGACTATCTTCAGACCAGTCTTTGCCAGCTGCGGGATGTACTTGACGGACTCACCGTGGGGGAGGGCGGTGAAGACGAGGTCGGCCTTTTCTGTAAGCGTTCCCTGGTTGAACTCCGTGAAGGTCAGGTTCGTGACGCCGCGAAGGTTGGGATGCACCCTGAAGACGTACTCGCCCGCGTAACTTCTCGAAGTGGCCACAGTGAGATCGACCTGCGGGTGTTGCAGCAGCAGTCGAAGAAGCTCTCCCCCGATGTAGCCTGAAGAGGCTACGACTCCGACCCTCACCAATCTACTTCTTGCCCCGTGAAAGGACGTACTTGATTATTTTGCGGGGAATGCTGCCTTGCGTGGCTGACTGCGCGCCCTTGAACTCGACCGTGCGGCTTGAAAGCCTTCGAGATTCCCCCGCGAGCTACGTTGGTTCGCCACTCCCCCTCGGGGGCGTAACGATACACGCACGCGGCTATCTCGTCTCCGGCAACGACAGCCCTTATGTCCCTGGGAGGGCGCTTTACAAACTCCTGGAGGTAGTACATGTGCTCCGCGGGGTTCTGAAGTTGCTCTCGGAGTTCGACCATCGACTGGAGCGTCTCACCGTCTCTCGCTAAGCTGACCATTCTTCCCCAGCTGCCCGTCATCGGCTTCATCACCAAGGGGAACCCAAGCGCCTCCGCGGCCTGAGGAACGGTGTCGGGGGTGAGTGCGATGTATGTCTTCGGGGTCGGAATCCTCGCCTTTCCCAATAGGAGGGTCGTCAGGAGCTTGTTTCCGCAGTTCTCTGTGACGGCGGAGGAGTTTACCACTTCGAGACTCATATTTTCGAGAATCTTCGTCAGGTAGAGTGCCCGGTAGTGACTGATGCACCTCTGAAGAGCGAGGTCGCCGAGGCCGTTTCGCTTTCTTGGCGTCGAGACTTCAAGGACAAGGCCCTTCGCGTCGAGGAGGGAAGCCTCGCACCCCTCGTTCTCGCCCTCCTTCTTGAGGGCCTTCTCCTCCCATCTGAGCCTATCGAAGAGGATGGTAAGTTGCAACAACCACTATTCGCCCCAGTCCTCTTCGACCGTCTCCGCGGGTTTCAATAGTGCAACACCACCTCTTATCTCGGATACTTCGTATTCGACCCCGCAATCCCTGCACGAAACGATCTCCCCGACTATTACATCGTTGGGGACGTTTATCGGGCCGTCGCATTCAGCACACTTGGTATTCACTAGTTTCTCACCTCCTCGAGCAATGAGTTTGCGCTCCTGAGGAGCGACCGCTCCGCCAGCTTCAGGCCGCCTTCGAGCTTGGCGAGCCGCGAGCGGTTCCTGTGAATGAGTCGGAGGCGCCTTTCAACGCTTCCCGGGATGAACTGCGGGTTGGCACCTCCAGCCGTCACTATGCTCTTCAGCGAGCCGGCCGGGTCGAGGATGCTCAACAGGGTCTCGTCTTCGAGGGGTGGAATTCTCTTTGAGAGCTTCGGGAGCTCTCTCGCTGCTTGGGAGAAGGGAATCGCCTCCTCGACTGACCTCCGAACGACCTCCCCGACGAGAGAGTGTGCTTCTCTGAATGAGAGGCCGCTCGATTTTACGAGGTAGTTCGCGAGAGAGGTGGCCGTGGAGTAATCTCCCTCCATCGACTTGGAGAAAGCTTGGGGGTTGAACTTCAGAGTCGAGATTGTCGCATCAATGATCTCGACGGACTTCTGGGTGTTTGCGAGGCCCGCCCAGAGGTGAGGGGTGACCTCTTGTAGGTCGAGGTTGTAGGAGTACGGGAGTCCTTTCAGGATGGCGCAGACGGCCTGAAGCGACCCGAGGACCGAGCCGCACTTCGCCCTTACGAGTTCGGCCGTGACGGGGTTCTTCTTCTGGGGCATGATACTACTGGAAGCGGCGTAGTCGTCGGCGACCTCTACGAATCCAAACTCCTTGGAAGACCAGAGTATGATCTCTTCCGCGATCCTGCTCAGCTCGATCATCAGCATCTCGCAGGAGGAGAGAGCCTCAACCGCGAAGTCACGCGAGGAGACAGCATCCATCGAGTTATCGATTATTCCCGTAAAGCCGAGGAGGGAGGCGATCAGCCTCCTGTCGATGTTTACCGAAGTCCCCGCGAGTGCTGCGGCCCCCATGGGCGAGAGGTTGACCCTCTCGTACAATTGGAAGAACCTCTCACAGTCGCGCTGAATCGAGTCGAAGTAGGCGATATAGTGATGCGCCACGGTAACGGGCTGGGCGTGCTGGAGATGGGTGAATCCCGGGATGACGGTTCGTCCGTCACGTTTGACCACGCCCAGGAGCGATTCCTGAAGCAGGTTCACGCTCGTCAGCAGGAGGATGATGCGCTCTCTCAGCTCCATCCTAATCGCAGATGCAACCTGGTCGTTCCTGCTCTTTCCGAGGTTGAGGAAACCGGCCTTCTCGACACCCAAGCGGTCGACGGCGGACTGCTCTATCGCCTGATGGATATCCTCGAACTGCCCGGTTGTTGTCTCTTGGGCCCCCTCGAGGAGGAACTTCAGGCATTCCGCTCCGATGCCTTTCTTGACCTCTCCGGCGCGAATCAGCGTTAGCATGTGTGCTGTGTTGATCCTGATGACGTGCCTTGCGATGGGTGCGTCGAATCCGATGGATGAGATGAACCCCGTCGCACTTTCATTGGATCTCTTCAGGCGTTTCCCTCTGATATCCAGCGGTTCTCCCCTCACTCATCCCGGCGACCTTGGCAGCGACCTTGGCAGCAACGCGGGCTTGGAGCCCCCAGAGCTCTATGAAACCAACCGCATTCCTCTGGTCGAAGGTCGAACCCTTGTTGTAGGTCGACAGCTCCAGCTTGTAGAGCGCGTTCTTCGATGACCTTCCCACTACCCTCACGTTGCCCTTGTAGAGCTTCAGCCTGACCTTTCCGGTTACCCGCTTCTGGGTCGTTTCAATGAAGCTGTCGAGTGCCGCCCGTAGAGGCTCCATCCATAGGCCCGAGTAGACTAGCCAGGCCCACTCTCTCTCGACGGAGGACTTGAACTCAAGTTCGTTCCTCGTCAGCACGAGCTTCTCGAGGTCCTTGTGCGCTTCTATGATGGTCAGGGCCGCGGGACACTCGTAGACCTCCCTCGATTTTATCCCGACGAGCCTGTCCTCCATGTGGTCGATGATTCCCACGCCGTGCGAGCCACCGAGTTGATTTACGAACTGAATCAGTTCGACTGGGTTCAGCTCCTGACCATTCACCTTTGTTGGGACACCCTCGAGGAATTCAAGGTCCAGGTAGCCCGGGGTATCGGGGGCCTCCTCGGGGAGGGTTGCCCATTCGAAGGCATCAGGGAGGGGCTCCTGATCCGGATGCTCGAGGGGGCCGCTCTCGATGGACCTCCCCCAGAGATTCTGGTCGACGCTGTAGATCGACTTCGAGGGTTTTATCGGGATCCCCTGATTCTGCGCGTAAGTCATCTCCTCGTCCCTCGTCATGTTCCACTCTCTGACCGGGGCGATCACCTTCAGGGAGGGGTCGAGCGACCTGACTGTAACGTCCATCCTCACCTGGTCATTCCCCTTCCCAGTGCAACCGTGGGCGACCGCATCAGCGCCTTCCTTCTGGGCCACCTCCACGAGTTTCTCCGCTATCAGAGGTCTGCCGAGCGCGGTGCTGAGCGGGTACTTGCCTTCATAGAGCCCATTGGCTTTTATCGCTGGGTAGACGTAGCCGGTGACAAACTCGTGGCGAGCATCGACCTCGTAGTGGTTTCGTGCTCCTAGGAGGTAGGCCCTCTTCCCTATCTCCCTGAGGTTATCCTTCTGGCCGAGGTCGAGCGTTACCGTAATGACTTCAGCCTTGTACTTCTCCTGCAGCCACTTGATGCAGACGGAGGTGTCGAGGCCGCCAGAATATGCGAGAGCTACGGTGAGTCCCAAAGTGATGAAGCGAGTCAATGGTGAAACGCTTTTATAGATTTTGGCCGTCGGTAGCCTTTCTTGGCTCGGAGTGACCACTTTCGGTCATCGAACTCGCGAAGCGGCCCTTCATTAATCGGTGCGGTGAGGAATGAGGTCAACTTCGACTTCTCATTCCAAGACGCCATTGCCAGGGATTATGCCAATCTGAGTGGACTGGCCAGGGTGATCAGACCGAAGGTCGCCGCCAGGATGGGAAAGAAGGTCAAAGACGTCAACGAGGAAGGAATCATAAGCTCCCTGAAGCGGATCAGGGATGATTATGCTCCAGGGTCGAGTCGAGTAGCCAGTGTCGTGGCGAACAGCGTCGTGAACGTGAGGACAGGCATCTCGAGGCTTTCGGTCGAGAAGACGAGGAAGACCCTCCAAACCGTAAGCACTCTTCTATCGAGCTACCAAGAGGACTTCATGCAAGTCTCTGAATCGCTGTCGTCAATCACCTTAATTTTTGACGAGAGACTGCACAAGGAGGTGAGGAAGGCCTTAGCGACCGCTGAATTCCTAGACGAAGGAGAAGAACGCGCAGCGATAACCGTACACAGCCCAAAGGAGATCATAACTACGACGGGTTGCATCAGCTCTTTCTACGACCAGCTTTCCAGAAAGCACGTCAACATCGAAGACACGGTAAGCTGCTACACGGATACCATGATGGTGGTGACGATGAAGGACGCTGGAAAGGCATTCGAGGCGCTGACAGAGCTGATAGACGAAGAGAAGAGGAAACTGGGCGAAACCTCAGTTGACTGAACGGCAACCTGTTACCCATTCGATTCTCCGATTCCTTTAGACTTGCCTACTACAGGAGGGCAAATCGCTTCAATCATCGGCTCTGGACTGGGGACCCTCGGTGTGGCCACTCGCGGGTAGCCTAGCCACAACAGCAGCGGCCAAGAACAATAACAGGCCGGCGGAGATGAAGGTGACGTGGAACGCGTTCCCCCTCTGGATTGCGTTGAACATCATGGCGTACGTCGAGATGTAGTATGCTGCGAACGCCACACCTGAAGCCAGAGGGTAAAGTATCAGGGCCGGAACCACGTACGCTGGGCCTGCGGCGACCAGTGCGAAGACCCCGAAGAGCACGTAACACCCGCCCCTCAGGAGAAGGCCCTGAATGGAGCCGGACGCCAGGGAGCGTCCCTCGAAGTACCTTCCCGCGTACTGAAACGCGAGTGTCTGGACGACCATTCCCGACAGGATGACGGCGAAGACCTCGCCCGTCGAGAGCGAGAAGGTGGAGAGTGCCGGGACTAGCGAGGTGTTGAAGACCCCGCTTGACAAGTAGAAGCAGACCGTCGAGATGTAGAAGAGAGGGAGGTAGCTGGTGAGGCTGAAGCGGAGGCCCCTGAACAGCCGCCTGAAGTCCAAGAGCCCGGGCGTGGTGAGAAACATCAGCGGCAGTGCCAAGAAACGGGTGAAGAAGCTGGCTCTCCGCCGGACGATGGTTTCCCTCTCAAGTATGAAGGCGGGCTCTCTGATCGTCGCGAAGGCAAGAACGGCCGATGCAAGAGAGAAACTCCCGAGTGGTATCGAGAGTAGGACGAGGGGCAACCGCTGGACACCCCAGAGCGTGCTGAGGACTAGTCCTCCGACGCTTCCCAAGCTCGACATCATGGAGAGTCTGGCGAAGGCCCTCGTCCACCTTCCCTTCTGCTCGGTCTCCATGATCAACAGGTTCAGCGGCGTGGCTGCGGCTGCAGAGATGAAGGAGAAGACAGAGTAGACCAGAATAGTTCCCGGTGTATTCCTGAGGAAGAAGAAGGCGAAGAGAACCAAGGCCGTCAGCGCGTAGCTGACCACCACGATGGTCTTGCGATTGTGCAGCCTGTCCGTAGCGTATCCCCAGAACATCGAGGCTGGGATGCTCACGCCGTTGAAGATCGCGACCGCGAGGCTCGCGTAGATCGTGCCCAGGGTCGGACCGTTGAGCTGAAACAGGTAAAGCTGGACGAGCGTCCCCAGAGGGCCCGTCGCCAGCGACACGGGGAGCACAGAGTAGACCCACCCGACCCTCCGCTTCTTTTTCCTACCCGCGCTGACGCCCTTGTCGTTCTGCTGCTGCAAGGCTCGTGGGCTCGGAGGAGTCGTTCATCTACTTATTGAAGCGGCTCGAGGATTCGTCCGAAACGGTCACTCTCTCGCGGAGGGGTTCCCGGAAATCGGTCACGAGACGATTACCTAGCCCGCCTTCAGCCGCCCCCTGACCTCCTCTGGGCTGAGCCGCTCTTCATTTCGTTCATTCATGTCCCTGAGAGTGAGTTCGCCCGAAGCGAGTTCTCTCTTCCCTATGATTACGGTCCACTTCGCTCCGAGATCGCTCGCGTCCTCAAGCTGTTTTCCGAGGCTCTTTGGGTCGAGTGCAGTCTCCGCCTTGACTCCCTCGCTTCTCAGTTCACTCGCAAGTTTCACCGCATTCTTGCGCAACGAAGAATCTGTGTACGCCACAAAGACGACCCCTCTGGGTTCGGCCCTCCCTTTCATCAAGAGAGCGACTCTTTCGATCCCGCCGGCAGCGCCCGTCGCCGAGAGGTCGGGTCTGCCGAAGACCTTGGGCAGGAGGTCGTACCTCCCCCCGCCGCAGAGGGAGCCGAGCTGTGGATTCCTAGTGTCGACAGTCTCGAAGACTAGACCCGTGTAGTAGTCTATCCCCCTCACGACACTCATGTTGTACTCAACGTTCGCGATACCCCTGCTTTTCAGAGAGTCCCAGACCCGTCCCAGGCCTTCAGATGACTTCAGTTGAAGCTCGTCGACGACCTGTATCATCTTCTCGGGGGGGCCGTGTAGCCTCCCGAACTCGAGCAGCTTGCTGACATCGTCCTTGCCTACTCCCCTCGCCTCGTACTCCTTGATCAGTTCCTCCTCCGTCTTCCTCTGAACTTTGTCGAGAGCCCTCATCAACTCGATGAGCTTCTCCTCCGACGAGACACGAAGCGACTTTCTGATGTACTCCTCGACGACGCTCCTCTCTCCAATTTGGATGAGTAGGTTGTCAAGTTCGAGCCTGCGCAGGATCTTGTCACAGACGTCAATTACCTCCACATCGGCTTCAGCGCTCGCACTCCCGAAGATCTCAACATCCCACTGGTGAAACCACCTGTACCTACCGTACTGGGGCTCCTCGTATCTCCAGGCGCCTCCGTAGCAGGCGAGTTTTATCGGTGGCTTCAGGTCTCTCCTGGATGATACGTACCGAGTCAGACCCACGGTGAGGTCGAATCGCAGCCCAACGTCGCGCCCCCGCTTGTCCTTGAAGGAGTAGATCTGCTTCGCAACCTCCTCCCCACTCTTCGCGCTTAGAGTGGAGAGGTACTCGATTGGGGCGGGCTCCATCATCTTGAAGTTGAAGAGGTCTGCGACCTCGTAGAACGCCTCCCGTATCCTCTCGTAGAGAAGATGCTCCTGCGACTCGATGTCCCTGATCCCTCTCGGGAGAGAGAGATCCACCCACCTACTCGCCCTTCCTGTTCTTCAAAGCAGAGAGTTCGGCGAGCATCGCGGTCAGTTGGAGTTCTGGCTGGGCTCCCATGACGAGCCTGTAATCGTACTCGGCGAGTATCTTGATTGCATCCCCCAACCCATCACCCTTCTGGTTGGTCAACTCTTCGTTCGCGAACTTCAGGAAATCCCTCTCCGGTATCCCGTAGACCCGTGTGAGCTCGACCATCTTCAAGCGAGCATTCTCGAACTCGCCGTCGAGGGCGAGTCTTACAATATCCCCGACCCTCCCCTTCACCGTTGCGCCAGTCACGGCCTTGACTTTCTCGAGGGAGAGCTCACCCGACGCCGAGGCTGCCTGGAACAGGTTGATGGCCTGCCTCAGGTCACCGTTCGTCGACTCGTAGATGGACGAGAGGACTCTGGGCTCGAGGGGCTTGATCTTCTCCTTCTTCGCAATCTCCTTGAGGTGCGTCGTAACCGAACCCTCGTCCAGCCGCTGGAACCTGAAGATCGCGCACCGACTCTGCAGGGGCTCGATGATTCCCGACGAATAGTTGCAGATGAGGATGAATCTGGTGAATTGGGAACTCTCCTCCATTATCCTGCGAAGGGCCGTCTGGGCGTCGGCCGTCATCGAGTCGGCTTCATCTAGTATGATCAGCCTGAAGGGCACACCGTCCCTTCTGTCTGAGTACCTTGCGAAGTTTTTCACTCGCTCACGGACCATGTCGATCCCCCTTTCATCGCTCGCGTTGAGCGAGAGCGTGTAATCGCTCGAAAGATCTCCCAGGATCTCCTTGACGATGATTAGGGCAGTCGTCGTCTTCCCTGAGCCAGGCGGTCCGGCAAAGAGGAGATGCGGCAGCTCACCCTTCCTCTCGAGAAGGGGAGTGAGCCTCTCCTTCATGCTAGCTTGGTTCACCAAATCCTCGAGCTTCTTCGGCCTGTATTTCTCGACCCACATCATCTCCTCAAGTGGCATCGTTCAGCACTCCTGTTTGCCTGCTCTCACTTACATTCATGAGGAGCGGCGAAGCGGTATCGTATTTATTCCTTGAAGGGCGGGATGGCCTTGTGACATGCCCCAGGCGAGTATGGCGGCGAAGGTGTTACGAGATTTGTACAAGCCTATGAGCATCCCGGCGACAGGTGTCTCGGCTTCGACTGCGTCGTCGTAGACTCGTGCCTTCCTCCCCCAGGACTCACTCGAACCTGTCTCGGTCTCACCAGAAAGGATTTGTCCGTCCCCATCCTCTGACTCCTCGCTCCTGGCAGAATTATTCTCGAGAGCGCGTCTGATACCCCTAGCGTCTCTTGATCTAGTATCGGGTACGCCTTATCCTTGAAGGTCTAGTGTGAGACAGCAGCTGCACCCTTCTCGCTCACCAGCCTGTCCTCCCGGAATCTCGAGAGTCTGAACGGTCTGATGATGTCAGGAGTCCTCTTTGTTGCGATCAGTTCGGCGATCCTCTTCCCCGACACTGGTCCTGCCTTGAAACCGTAAGTCCCCCAGCCCACATCGAGGACAAACCCCTTCAGGCCATCTACCTCCCCAAGTATCGGGCTGTAGTCAGGGGTCATATCGCACAACCCTCCCCACTGCCTCAGCACCCTCACGTGCCTCAGTCCTGGAAAGAGCTCGAGCGCATGAGCTACGATACTCTCCAGAGTCTCGAGCGTGGATCCCTGGCTATACGACGAGTACGGGTCAATCTCTGACCCCATGACGAGCTCACCCCTGTCAGTCTGGTATACATAGACGTGAAGGTTAGCAGAGACGACCACCTTGTCCAAGAAGGGTTTGAGTGGCTCTGTGACACACGCCTGGAGGGGGTGGGTCACCACCGGAAGGTCGACGCCCACCATCTTCGAGACGGTGGTGCAGTACCCTGAGGTTGCGTTGACCACGCAGTCTGCCCTTATCACTTCTCCTTTGTCGGTCCTCACACCGGTGACCTGGTGGTCTTTCACGTCTATGGCGATAACCTCGGTGCGGGGGTGAACCTCTCCCCCATGCCTCTCAACCCCCCTTGCATACCCCCAGACGACCGCGTCATGCCTGATCACCCCTCCGGGGGCGTGGTAGAGTGCCGCCTTCACAGGATATCGAGGTCTGTCACTGGTGTCGAGCGCGGGAACCATCCTCTTGATCTCGTCGGGCCATATGACCCGGCTGTTGACTCCAAGAGCCTTGTTGACCTCCGCCCTCCTCCAGAGGCCATTTACCGCCGAGTCCGTGTGGGCAAGGCTTAGGTGGCCAATCTGCGAGAAGAGAAGGTTGAAGTTGAGCTCCTTCGAGAGCTCTTCGTAGAGCTTCAGACTCTCGCTGTAGAAATGTACCCCCTCCACGGTCATGTAGTTGGCCCTGATGATGGCGGTATTCCTACCGCTGTTCCCACCGCCCAGGTAGACCTTGTCCAGGACCGCTACGTTAGTGATCTCGTGATTCTTTGCAAGATAGTAAGCAATCGAGAGACCGTGAACTCCCGCACCGATAACTACAACGTCGTATCTCGGTTTCAGCTTATGTCTCTGCCACATCTTCTCCTTTCTGAACAATGCTCGCAACTCAATCGCCCTTAACCTGACGACCTCGAACCGCCTAACCTATCGTGAGCGTCGAGCCCGAACGGGGCGATTCCATACTCATGTCCAGCCTCGATGATAGCATCCCACACATACTCCGCGTAGTCCCTCCCACAGTAGACGTCGA
>VBPK01000125.1 GCA_005877225.1 Nitrososphaerota archaeon | reverse complement strand
TCGTCTCGAACTGATTTGTGCACCACAGCCGCCAAAACGAAGGGAGGATACTCCTTCGCTTTGTCGTTGTACCATCCTCGCGAGGGGTTAGTGGTTCCGAGGGCGCCAAATCCGAACCGTACATACGTGACCGCTGACGCCCGAAGGCCGAAATCAGGCCGTCGATTTCCCACGCCTTACAACAAGAACACCGGTTGCTACCACGAAGATCACCAGTAGACCCGACACTGCATAGAATGTTGTCGTATCAATGCCGGAGCTCATAGTCGTCGTGACAGTGGTTATTTTTTCCGTCGTCACTGTACTTGCCTGAGCAGCATTAACCGGACTGAGCGCGAACATGAAACCTGGAGCTTGCGAGAAAACGCCCGCGCCTACTAACAATCCGGTACCGATAGTTGAACCCGAAGCGGGTAGGACAATCGCCATGTTTCCGCTGGCATCTGCCGCCACGGCAGGCTCCGTTATCAAGGCAGATCCTATGAATTTCTCGGATATCAGCTTGCCTGTCTGCGCATTAATGAAGTCGAGGTTACCGTCCGCTTTCGGTACTATGACGAGATCTGATGTAGTTGAGATGCCCCCCCTATAACCGATTTTCGGGATGTAGTAACTCCACACGATTTTTCCTGTGCTGCCATCGAGCGCATAGATAGTCGTATTGTCCGTTAGTGGAGGTCCAGTAGCCGTGGGTGACGAGCCTCCAGCACTGTAAGGGACGCCTGGTCCTTTTATTGGTGTGATCTTTGTCCATCCTGGCGCGTTAAAGGCGGCTACGTAGACCAAACCTGTGTTCGGGTTATAGGCTGGATTCGATTCAAATCCCCCTGCTCCCCCCGGACTTTGTAGGAAGGTATCTGTTGACGGATAGTTCGACCATGGAAGCTTCATCTGTGAGACGTTCAGCGGATTGTAAAGCCTGCTGTAGCGGGTTCTGGCAATGTTTGGCGGGTTGAAGTACCAGAGAAGGGCCCCCGTCCTTGCAGACAGCGCGTAGAAGTATCCATTCTTGCATCCTTTGTACACGACCGGTTGTTCCTGGCCGTTAATCGTGACGTTGGCTAACATGATGCTCCAGGAGCAGTCCCAGTCCCAAGTATCGTGGGCAGTAGTCTGGAAGGCCCATAGGAATTTGCCAGATGTCACGTCGACTGCCAAGACAGAATCGCTCCATAAGTTAGGTCCAGGCCTCGTCGACGCGTTCCAATCAGCACCCGGTTGCTGCGTTGCCACGTACGCTATCCCAGACTTCTGGTCCATCGCCCATGACCCACCCCAGGCTGTATCGACTCCCGCATAACTATGCGTCCCGTTGAACCCGAAGTTGCCCCAATCCCTGTAGAGCACTTGATAGAGTGTAGAGTTCGGTAGGGTCTTCAGGTTGACAGCGGCCGTCCCATCGAAAATATAGGCGTAAGACATGTTAGCAACAGATGAGACAGCCCACTTAGGATCACTTCCATCCTGTGGCCCATGGATGAAGCTCCTCCACATGAGCTTTGGTGGAGTCGTGCTCACGTCGTATGCTGCAAAGTATCCGCGGCCAGCAGCCGAACTCTCTTCTCCCCCGGAACCAACCAACAGGATTCCACGCTGATCATCAATCAGAAGGCTACGCGATTGGGTGCCGTACAGGCCGTAGTTCCCAGGGATCTTCTCGCCGGCCAAAATCGTCGGAATCTTAAGCGCTGGGTCACCGTTCAACGCGTTGTAAGCGTAGACTGTGTTATTATTTGTCTCGAGCCATATTAGTGGTTGGTGAAGAATACTCGAGCTATACCACAACCCGTGATAGTGTCCGGTGATGTTGCCACCAATATTGCCGAACTCCGCGTCCCAAAGCGTTTCTAACCCCTTGAAGGTCTGGGTGGGAAGCTGTCTTTCCCAAACGATGCTTCCGTCCTTTAGATTTTGTGCGATGAGCAGATGATAGTCTGTTATGACGTACGAGATGCCATTCACAACCACAGGCGTGACGACGATATCATTACCGGTAGTTTGCCCATAGACACTCGGGCCTGCCGGGACCGGGTAGACCCAGCTTATCTGCAGGTTCTGAACATTTGCGGAGGTTATCTGACTCTGGTCTGCATAATCCCAGTTGAACGGGTAGTTGCCATTTGGGCCAACCCAATTCGCGCTAGGATTCTGGGGCTGCCCAAGGGCAATCATAGGTGGTGCCACGAGAAGCGCCATAACAAAAATCGCTACCACAGCGAGAAGCTTCTCGGATTCGGAGAAAAATTTCAACCGCGAAAAATTACGCAAATCGGGCATTATATATGCCTTGACAAGTTTCTGTCGGATTTGAGCCAACGTAGGTTGGTTCAAATCCTCTGCACACTCTGTCGGACTTGATGTGGAATGAGGAACCCGTAAAAATAGATTCCAAGCAGCCATATTGGCCCCCGTTTCAAATCCCCCGTCGTCGAGGACTGGCCACGACGGAGGAGCAATGAACCCATGCACGGTGAAATGCCGCGAGTAACTTCGTCATCCATCACGAGAGTTCTTATCGGCTAGATTGCCGAGAAGGGATTCACGCCTGCCAGGGCGCGGAGACCTGTTCGAACCTTGCTGCAAAGGGTTAAAAGCTCAAGCACCGCTTGAATGAGGCTGAATAAAATTGCCGACAAAAGTCGGTAAATTCTTCGGTACGCTTCTCATACTGACTCTCTTCCTCATATCTTCGTTTCTTACGGTGAAGGTCACCGCTGCGGCGAATTCCAACTACCAGTGGAACGGGGACTCGAACTTCCCTTACAACTATAACTACAGCCCGCAAAACGCCATCAACGCACAGACCGTCCAGAATCTTCAGGTGAAGTGGATCTTCCCGGTACCACCGAGTCCGTCGAAGTACTTGGCGACCGGGGGTGGCTTTGGGGCACCGAACGCTGTCATCGTAACACCTCTGATCATCAATGGACTCGGCTACTTCCTGACCAACTACTTTCGAGTGTACGCCCTGGACATCGCAAAGGGTACGACGATATGGTCCAGGGACCTCCCCATCCTGAACGTGAACAGCTCTGAGTTCTTTGGTAACTTCATCCTTTCTCCAAAGGCAGGCATCCCTGTGGGACACTTCCATAATGACAACATGCTGTACACAGAAAAGATTTTGGGTCAGCCATTACTCTGGATCACAGCACAGGACTATCAAGTCTTCGCGATTAACGCTCTCACTGGGGATATCGTCCAGCAGTTCCAATGGCTGGATCTCGCTTCATTGAAGCCGGGAAGTATAACTGGAAATTACGGCGTCTTCGACCCATTCTCCCCTCCTAACTTCGCGTTCGATGAGACGCGAGGAATCATGGTCATCGGTACAAACAACGGAGATTGCCAGTGCGAGGCGAGGGGCTTCCTGGAGGGATGGAACGTGAACGCCAGGCCCCCCGTCCGGTTATGGGGTCCCACTTTCCTAATTCCGCCACAGGATGGCAGCGATCCCAACTGGGTCATCAACTCAGTAAACTCCATGGTCGGGGCATACATATTCGACGGTAGCGCAGCAATCGACCTCAAAACGCTTCCAGCTCAGCAGCAGCACGACATCCTCTACGGCGATTGGGGCAATTTCGGCTTTAACGGAACCAGGAGCTACGCAGGGCAGGGGGTAAGCTGGGGTGGTCCCTGGGCGGTCGACCAGCAGACAGGGATAACCTACTTCGGGACTGCGAACGTGGGTTCGGACTGGAATGCCACATACAGGCCCGGACCAAACCTCTGGTCCAATTCGATAATGGCAATCGATGAAACAACCGGCAAATTCGTCTGGGGATTCCAGAGCACCGCTCACGACCTCTGGGACGTGGACTGCTCATGGAACGTCATGCTCGCCAACGTCACAATCGGAGGGCAGATCCAGAAGGCGATAATCAAGGGCTGCAAGAACGGGTATCTCTACGAGTTGAACGCGGCGACGGGAAAGATGCTGTGGTTCTTCGACGCACCTTCGATAAAACGCACCTTGAACAATCATCTCCTCGATCCCATGAATAAAGCACAGATGACCAAACCCTGGTTCAACTACCCCTCGACGAAGCCAGATTGGGCGAATCCCAACTCTGGGTACGAATCGGATATCGGATTCGACCCGGTAACGAATCTGGTCTTCGCCGACGCATGGAACAATCCGGGATGGTTCGTCATAGCAAATGTGGGCCCGAAGACACAGTACAACAGCCTTGGCCTTAACCTGGCTGCTGTACCCCCATTCCAACAAAAGAACAACTCGACGCTTTACGCCCTTGATGCGAGCACCGGAAAGCCCGTCTGGTCCCACTTCTTTGCTTTCAATATCAGAGGCACCGTGACTATCTCGGGTGGTCTGGTATTCGTCTCCACGCCTGACGGAATCCTAAACGGGCTGGACGAGAAGACCGGTCAGACGGTCTACACCAAATTCCTAGGAAATCAGCTCATCATTCAACCCTCGATTGGTTCGGATGCGAATGGGGAGATCACGATGGTTCAGACGTTCGGCGGTCCGCAGTTTGGAGGCGCTACCAGCAGCATAGTGGCCCTTTCATTAGCGGCTCCGGCGAGTGCCGCTACGCAAACCGCGACAACGACTGCAATACAGACGTCAACGGTAATCTCAACAGTCTCAGCGCCGTCCGGGATTGACCCAACTACCTTTTACAGCTTGGCCGCAGTAACTGTCGTATTCGTCATAGCGACGGGTATCCTCGCCGTAAGGCGCCGGAAGCCCGTCTCCTAAGTTTTTGTGAGCCTGCGCTCGCCGCAGCCGAGAGAGGTCCCATTAGCCTCTGGTCTGCGAATCATCATCAGACTCACCCGCTTAAGAGCGCCCTACAGTACACAGAGACTGGTATGTCACCTATGGAACGCAAGGGAAGTGAAAGTAACTCAAGGATTCGGGCCAGCTAGTTTCTCTCTGACCAGACATGAAGGATGCTTGTTCCTTCAGTCAGAAAAAGCTTGGGCGACGTCGATGCAGCGGGCGATCCATACGTCCTTGAGCGCCTTGATGTGTTTGAGAAGTGCCTCTATGTGTGGAATTATGTGTGCGTGCCCCACAACTTGGGGATGATGCACCAGACGCATGACTCCCCCGGGAACATTGTCATACATATAGTCAAAGTATGCTCTGTATGTCTCGAAGACCTGCCTAGGGTCCCGAAGTCTAACGGGGCGTCCAGTGTCACCACATCGCCAACTCTCATCCTGAATGGCGTGAACTCGGAAGCCATACTGGTCATGGAATGCACCATTCCTAGCTTCTCGATGAGTTCGTGTGTGTGCGGGCTCACGTCCGGAGAATGTTGCGCGTATCCTTTCGGCGTTACTCCCAGTACCTTCTGCAGAGCCTCGATTCCCCTCCTCATCACCCCTTCTTCCTGCTCACGCGTCATCTTTGTGACATTTTCATGGATGTAGCCGTGGTAGATGACTTCGTGGCCGTCTTCCACTATCTTCCTGCACCGGTCGGGAAACGATTCAGCGTCATGACCCGGGACCGCGAAGGTGCACTTCAAGTCGAGTTTCCTGAGCAGCGCAAGCATCCTGGGGAGGCCCTCCCTGAGAGCGAACTCACCCCTTGACACTGAGGTAGGAAGGGGGTTTGATGAAAAACCTCCGCCAAACCAAAGGCAGGGCCCATCTACGTGCAGGTCGTATATGAAGGCGCACTTCTTGCCCTTGGGCATCACGACAGGCATGCTCTCACCCCTTGCCCACCGTACGCCGGTCTTCAGCCGTTGTTTGCCCTGCCGCCCCAGTAGTCCGAGGGAGTCTGGTTCTGCTGGTCTTTATACAACTGATTGAACTTTTCCGTGCTCCCGAAGGGTGTCTGGGATACTGGATAGACGGTGCTCCCGAAGGCTCCACCTCCTGTCCTGTCGAAGGTTATTCCTTCGGCCTCAGCCTTGGCTATTGACATTGATTTCCAGTTCCACGGCCCCGGTGGTTTGTTTATCACTTGATCTTGATAGTCCTGTACGCTGAACCACTTGTACGGGAACTGTGTTACCAGGTCGCCGAGCAAAGCCTTGGTCTTTTCAACATCGTACGCCAGACCTATCATTCCGCAGACCTGGATCCTCTCCTCGTCCTTCGGATACCAAGAGCCCTTCACTACGTCGTAGAACATCGCCGCTGACGCACCACCGTCGTAGGCGAGGTTGAACCCGGCGTCGACGATTATCGGGAAGCCCTTACCTTCGAGCATGATCTTCAGTGCGGGGATTTGAGCATCCGAGCCAGCCGTTGGGACCTTTACATTGAATGCGTCCAAGGCCCGGGCCATTCCAATCGAGATCGCGTCATTGGCCCCGATACAACCGTCGGGATTCCCATGCTTTGCGACCATCTGATTCGTTGCGTCAATCGCGGGTTCGATGGACCACTGACCATAGAGGAACCCGCGGAGGTCCACGTCAGGGTAGAACTTCGTCCACTCGTACCACACCGCGTAGTCCCTGACGTTGCTGAGAATCTGGCCTTGACGGCCCGAAATCAGGAAGGCCTTTCCGTTTCCCTTTCCCTCATTTTTCATGTACTGGAAGACGGCACGCGCTGGAACCCTGTGGTCGAATATCCCATCGACATCTCTGTTGAATAGTACGTATTTTCCTGAACCATAAGTCCAAGGCTCTTGGTTAGGCAGATAGTTCCAGATCCAGCCCACATACACTTTGTTCTCTTCAGCGACCTGCGCTATCGATGGAATAATATCGTTTGTCGGTGCCTGGACCCATATCGCCTGCACGCCACTCGCCGCATAATTTCTTACAGCCTCCAGAGCCTTTGAGGCGTCGAAACCATAATCGAACACCAGAGGCTGAACCCCTAGAGCGTTGCAAGATGCAACCCACCCGTCCCTCCACGCAGCTGGAGCGGGGTCGGAGAGGCTGAAAGAGACCAGACCGAACTTGAGCTGCTCTCCAGACGAGGTCGTGGCGGTTGAGCTCGTCGTTGTCGTGGTTTTGCTCGCTTGCGTGGCGGCTTGGCTTGCAACGTACGCGGCGTAAGCACCGCCACCGACGACAGCTGCGGCCGCTACACCCATCGCCGCTTTGGCGACTGAGCTGATTGCTTGGCGTCGCGTAACCCGTCGGCTGAGCAGTGGAAGGTTCTCATTCAGTTTTCTTATCTCTTCCAAATTACCTGAACTTGTTCCAGTCAGGGTAGACCCATCTGCGGACGACTTCCTTTTCCGCGGGTTGTCCAATTTGGAGTTGATAGTCTTGAACCTTATTTAACCCTTACATACAGGAGTGTTCTCCTGAAAGACGTCTAGGATGCGCACGTCTTCAAGAGGAACAAGCGACCTCTGAGGAGCAAGGTACTTGCCTGACTGCTGTACTTGTCTGGACCATCCTATCGCTTGATGACGTACAAGGCAGGGAGGATAGGTGCGACTTATGCATCTGTTTGCAGATGTGCATTGCACTGAAGGGATCATCTCGTATGTCCCCCGGAAGGAGAAGAAGATCGTGGGGATGATGAGACCAAGCTCAAGATAAGTGGGAGGGCAGGTATTCGTATGGACTGCGATAGATGCAGATACCCGGAGCTTCAGACTGTCTATGCATCATACTGAACGTCGTACACCAACACCATCGCATTTGTCAAGAGGGTCCTCGATACGTGCATTGGGAAGGCTGTCGTGCTGGCGGACGGAGGTTCATGGTACCCGCGGCCTCTCAATCGCAAGCAAACCATGGCTCCACGTGACGTTCGGGTGCGGGAACGTCATGGAGAGGCTCTTCAAGAGATGAAGGAGAGGACGGGACGCTTCTACAACAACCTCTCAGAGGGGCTTAGTCTCCAATCCTTTATCGACCTCTTCATGCTCTGGTATCATCACCTCAGGGAGGCATCGGGGACTTGAAAAGACTCCTTTTTGGAGGTGTTATCGTAACGTCATCAGCCAGACAAGATGGATGAAAGAAACGGAATGTTATTGTCACTAGAGGCCCTTGATTATCTGACGAATATCTTCGTCGCCCAGGTTTTCCAGGGCTGCGCTGGCGAGACTTCTGACAATCTTGCCGTCTTTCATCAGATGCAACTTTGAACAGAGGGTCGATAGCTCGTCCAAGTCCTCGCTTATCAGTATGAAACTCTTGCCGCTCGCGGCGCTGTTCGCCAAGAGCCTGTAGAATTCCTCCCTAGTGCCGACGTCCACACCTGCGGTGGGGTTATCCAAGACCAAGATGTCGGGTTCCTTCGCCAACCATCTTGCAAGAATGACCTTCTGCTTGTTTCCACCGCTCAGGGACATGCATATCGCATCTGGATTGGGAGGTGCAATGTTCGTCAACTTCATGTACTCTTCAGCCAACTGCCTTTCCTTCCGCGAATCTATCATTGCCAGTTTCAAGAATCTAGTAAGTATTTTGTCCCAGTTGGAAAGAGAGATGT
>VBPK01000124.1 GCA_005877225.1 Nitrososphaerota archaeon | reverse complement strand
GTCGATCACTTCTGCCTGATTCGCGTTGCCATGCCCATGCCTGAGCGACAGTTGCACTCGGCTTAGGCCCGGTGGAAGATTCCGCCGCGTTGAACTCGCACTCAGGGCGTTGGGGGCCAGGCACCTTCAATAGGCTCCTTTCATGCTTCTCTTGGCCGGCAAAATGAAGCAATACGATTTGATTGTGATCGGTAGCGGTTCCGCGATGAACGTGGTAGAACCGATGATCCAGGAGAGTCCCAAGATCAAGGTCGCAGTAATCGACAAGGACGAACCGGGCGGGATATGTCTGACGAGGGGTTGCATACCATCAAAGATTCTTCTCTATCCCGCGGAGCTCGTCAGAACACTCGAGAAGGCGGGAGAGTTGGGCATCGGAGCGGAGATCAAGGAGATAGATTTCGGGAAGATCATGGACAGAATGAGGACGCTAATCTACGAGGAGATAAACGCGATACGCAAGGGACTCTCTAGTTCGGAGAACATAGACTACTTTCAGTCGGTCGCCGAATTCGTCTCCCCATACACTCTGAAGGTGGGAGACGACACGATAACTTCGAAGATGATCTTTCTCTGCATCGGGTCGAAGACCATGATACCACCGATAAGGGGACTGGAGGAGACTGATTACCTCACGAGCGATACGGTCCTGAAGTTGACGGCCCTGCCCAAGAGTGTCGCGATCGTGGGGGGAGGATACATCGCAGCCGAGTACGGCCACTTCTTTTCGAGCATGGGGTCGCGGGTTACGATACTGGGGAGGAATGAGCGGTTCCTCCCGGAAGAGGAGCCTGAAGTCAGCGCTCTGGCCAGGAGGGAGCTTGGGAGACACATCGAGATCCTGACCGGTCATGAGGTGGAGGAGGTGGAGAAGACGTCGAGCGGTCACAAACGCCTGACCGTCCGAGATAGAAAGGGTGGAAGAAGGAGACAGGTGGAAGCCGACGAGATCTTGGTCGCGGCGGGGAGAGGCCCCATTACGGAGATCCTGCATCCCGAGAAAGCAAAGATAAGCGTCACCAAAGACGGTTGGATCGCGGTCAACGAATACCTTGAGACTTCGCAGCCAAACGTCTGGGCCTTTGGCGACGCAGACGGAAGTTACCTCTTCAAACACGTCGCGAACTACGAATCCGAGGTAATCTACTACAACGCGGTCCTGAAGAGAAGGGTCAAGGTGGACTACCACGCCATTCCTCACGCCGTCTTCACCTATCCAGAGATCGCGAGCGTGGGACTGAAAGAGAAGGAGGCGGTTCAGCAGTACGGCGATAAAATCCGGATCGGTTTCTACAAGTATGAAGATACAGCGAAAGGAGAGGCGATGAACGTTAAAGACTATTTTGTCAAGGTGATCATCGATGGCTCCACTCGGCGAATATTGGGTGCGCACATCATCGGGCCCTACGCTTCAATCCTGATACAAGAAATCGTAAACGTGATGTACACCTCCGATAGAAGCTCGGACACAATCAACGAGGCGATCCACATCCATCCCGCGTTGAGCGAGGTAGTTCAGAGGGCGTTCGGGTCGCTGATGCCGGTGGAGCACTATCATCACCACGTGCTTCAGCAGATGTTGGAGCAATCGGCGTATCGGGAGGTACCATCGGAGAAGCCTGAGAAGAGGCAAGGGAAGAGGATTGTCCTGAAGAGCGGTTCGGTAGAGTAGCGGAGCGGGCAGACCTTCTTATCTGATTAGTCGAGCTGAGTTGAGGATGAAGATGAGCTCGGAGGCGACGTGTATCCCTGCGGCTAGCAAGGGATTCAAGAGACCGAGAAAGGCAAGAGTTACTCCTACGCCGTCTACAGCCACGGTGTCTGTTCCTGCGCCCATTCCTATTCCTACGTCCGCGCGGGCAAGGGCAGGGGCGTCGTTGATACCATCTCCGACCATCGCCACGCTGTGGCCTTCAGCTACGAGCCTCTCCACAGCGGAGACCTTCTCCTCGGGGAGCAGTTCGGCGTGGACCTCGTCAATCCCAACTTCTTTTGCGACGTCCTGCGCAACCGTCCTGTTGTCCCCCGTCAGCATGACTGTACGTATTCCCATCTTCCTCAGGTCTTCGAGCGCCCTTCTGCTCTCTCCTCGTACCCTGTCAGCGATAGATATTGTTCCGCATATCTTGCCACGGTAGGCAATCAGTACCGTAGACCTTCCCTTGGGGCCACCCCAGAGAGATTCATCCGCGACCCTGGGGAACTGAACATTCTTCTCTACCATCAGAGTGTCGTTTCCTACGATTATCTGCCCTCCGTTGAACCGGCAGACAATACCCTTTCCGGCGATGTAGCTCGATGAGGCGGATGAGGCGTCCTCAGAGAACTTGATTCCTAACTCGGCGGCCTTACCCAGGATTGCCCGCGCCAACGGGTGGTTGGAGTATCTCTCCGCAATCGCCGCGTATTCCAATACCTGCAGCTCGCTGAAGCCGTCGAAGCCGACTGTGTCTGTGACCTCGGGTTCGCCGAAGGTAAGGGTACCGGTCTTATCTATCACGACCGTATCGACCCTGCTCATCTCTTCGACGTAGGCTCCACCCTTTACAATCGTGCCTTTCTTCGCGGCCTTTCCCAGTGTTGCCACTATCGCGAGAGGCGTTCCAGCGGCGACTCCGCAGGCGCCCGCGACCACGATTACGGAGATGGTCGATGTCACATCTCCAGTCACCAGAAAGGTGAAGGCCGCGAATCCGATGGCGAACTCAACCAGCCAAGATGCGAGCCTATCGGATAACTTCTGTATGGGCGCCTTTCTGTTCTCGGCATCCTCAACCAGTTTTATGATCTTCCCAAAGACCGTCTCGGTTCCGACCTTCTCGGTACGCACCTCGATCAGGCCGGATTCGTCCACGCTTCCGGCGTAAACTCTGTCGCCGGGGCTCTTTTCAACCCTCGCCGACTCGCCGGTTATGGAAGACTGATTCACGAACGCGGACCCGACGACGATCGTCCCGTCCACCGGCACCCGCTCGCCGTCCCTAACGATGACTACGTCGTCCGGCACCAGCGACCTCGGGTCGACCTGGACTTCTTCTCCTGCCCTTCTGACAAGAGCCAGCCTGGGAGCTGACCTTTCGAGCAGCAAGATGGTCTGTCTTCCCTTGTCGACGGCGTAAGTCTCGATGTACTCCGAGAGCAGCGCGAAGAGGGTGATCACGACCGAGACGGTGAACTGTCTCACGATCAGGGAGGCGAAGATGGCAACGGCCATCGACACTTCCATGTTGATGTGGCCTTGCTTGAGCGCGCGGAGAGTTTCCCTGTAGACCGGATAGCCGCCCAGCAGGGTCGCCGCTATGGCAACGACGTCGATCGGCAGAAGTTGGCCCCAAACACCACTCCAGCTCGAAACCGCCGCTGCGGCCATGATCGCGAGTCGGACTGTATCGGTTCTGGTGTTCCCGCGATCCTGCCCACTAGCAGATTCGGTCATGCCGTCGTTGACCATGAGGTTCTCACCTGATCTTGGCGACGATCTCTTGTAGCTCCACCAGGCTGTCCGTCATCGGCTCCTTTCTCTCGGCCTTTGCGACGCAGTCCTCTACCAGATCGTCCACGATAACTTGGATGACGCTGTCGAGAGCGGACCTGATTGCCACTATCTGATGCACGACCTCAGGGTATGACCTACCGTCCTCAAGCATATCCTTGACTGCCTGGACATGGCCGTGTATCTTCGCAACCCTACTCGCAACCTCCTTTCTCTTGTGCTTTGCCAAGCCCTATCCCCTCCAAGGGGAGGGGATACGTATATACCTATCGGCTGCTCGCCGGGACGCGCGACAGGTTTAAATCCCACTTTAGCCCCCCAAAGTGGGATGAGACGGCTAGCGCTAAAGGTGGATTCCAAAGGGAGAATTCAAATTCCTAAAGAAATACGCGAAGAACTTGGAATAGGAAACGAGGTTAGCGCGTCAATCCAAGATGGGATAGTGACAATCGAACCCGTCGAACACATCTTTGACAGGCTCTCGAGAGAAGTGAGGTTCAACTTCAAGGGCGTCGAGGAGAGCATGCCGAAGTTGAGAAGAGCTGCTGAAGAAGAATTGTCCAAGCAGATATTGTGAAACGCTTGCTTATTGAAACGGATGTCCTGCTTGCCGTTCTAAATCGCTCGGATCCAGCAAACCTGCTCGCGCGAAAAGTTCTCGAACAGGATGGACTATCGTTGTCTCCGTTTTCATTGCTTGAAGTGAACCTACTGGCGCACGCTGAATGATAGGCCGGAATATCATTCAGAGGCGCGTCGCCTAGAATCCGCCTTCAGGCTAACTTTCTTTGATAGCCTCCACGGCGCCGTTGCAAAAGTCCAGAGGGAAGTCATAGTGAGCTTCGACAGAGCCTATGATCGGCTTGCCAAAGAAGGAATCAAGAGGCTTGATCCTAAGGATCTTTGAGTAAGAGAGCGGCGCTGGTTTTGAAGTTGCCTTGAAAAGACGAACGGAAGGAACTAGACCCCCGCTCGAGGCGATGCACCCTGCAGCCGACGAGGGCAAGTTCGCCAGACCATGAGAAGGAACTCGAGTGGGTTGGCACTCCTTGCTAGAGAAAAATTGTCTGGCGAGTCCTACCCGTCTGTATAAGTCGAAGTAGAGGTAGAACTCGTAGGGGTGGGGTCTCGCCCCCACAGCCCTGTAGTTCTCCATCTCGAGCTCCATCATCACCCCGAGGAGGTCGCAGGGAAGATGGGGGAGAGGAACTCCGAGTCGCTCTTCACGCTCTCGACGGCTTCCGCGAGGCTGCCGGGAAGCTCCTTCACCGAGAGCTCCCTCCTCTTCTCCGGTGTCAGCTTGTAGATATCCTGGTCCACCGGCTCCCCGACGTCTACTCCGTCTGCGTCGAGACTAGCTGTCGGCTCCTTTTCTGAGACACGGGGATGGTGAAGTAGAAAGTGGCTCCCTTCCCTCCTGAGTTGTTCTCAGCCCAGATCTTCCCGCCGTGGGCCTCGACGATACTCTTCGAGAGGTAGAGTCCGAGCCCCGTTCCTGACTCAGACTTCGCGACGAATCGGGTGAAGAGCTTCGGGAGGATCCCGAGGTCGATTCCTGGACCAGTGTCTGCCACGCTGACCATGGCCTCCTCGGATTTCTCGTCAAGCCTGGTCGTCACTGTTATCCTCCCCTCCTCGGTGAACTTGGCTGCGTTACCCACGATGTTGTGAATCACTCGAGCGATTCTGGCCCTGTCGCCATAGGGTTCCATCTTCCGTTTGTCGGGGATGAAGACAATCGCCAGGTTCTTGTTCCTGATTCCGCTCTTCTCGTCGGCGAGAACCTCGGCGACGACCTGAGTCAGGCTGAAGACTTCGTTGTTCAGGCGAAGGTTTCCGCTTTCTATCCTCGCCGCGTCGAGAATCTCCTCCGTTAGCTTCTGAAGCCTCTTTACGCTGTTGAGCAGCCTGTCATAGTACTTCTCTCTCTGCCCCCTGTCGGCGATGGCCAGCTCCGCATAGTTGATGATCGCCTGCACCGGTGTCCTCAATTCGTGAGCCGCGATGTTGATGAAGTCCTTCTGCAGCGTGTCGTGCACCTTCAGCTGTTCGTAAAGCTCCGTCTGCCTCCAGATGCTCTCGAAGATTGTGGCGTATGACGCCGCGATCGACTTGCTCTCGGTGTAGTTCGCGAGCCCGACGGCTTCGTAGAGGTCCTCCTTCGCGTCGTCGTTCGTCTCGAAAACCATCGACTTCCTTCTGTCCACTATTACGAGGCTGATCCTTGTCTTCAGACTCTCGTTCATAACCCTGAAGTCGACGGTGGGAACCATCTTCCTTACTTCCTCCATCGCTGCGACCACCTGATCGTCCTGAGGAATGAGAATCTTGACACGAGCCTGGGTACTCTGGACGACATTCTTGAGCCTCTGGAAAGCCTCCACTTTCACTTGGCGCAAGAATGCCCTCGGTGTGGAGAACATCACGAGCACTTCCCTCGAGGAGCCGATGAGATCCCAGGCTCGCCTGAGCGACTCTTGCGGGTTCTCTATTACCTCCACGCTCGTCCGCTCGACGCCCCTGACGAGCTCGTCAACCCTCTTCGTCGCCTCGATCCCGTTCCTCCAGAGTTCGTCGAAGACGGAACGAAAATGCCTGACGGAGGATGGGTCGTTGCTGACGAACGCCCTCTGAACCGCCCTCTCCCCTCTCTCTAGCGAGACGAGCATCTCGGATTCGGTGCAGCCGAAGTTGAGAGGGGGGAGCTTGCTGATGTGTCTTATCTCGATCCCGAGCCCGGCCCATTTCTGCATCATCGGCACATCTTCAGGCCCGATCGATGTCAGCCACTTCGCCGGTCTGTCTTCCGCGACTCTCTTGTTTGCCAGCATGTCTTCAAATCGCTTGAGGAGGAGGTCGTAGACGGGTTCCAGCGCGCTGGCCTCGGTGCAGGCGATCAGCTCGCCCGGAGACGCGAGCATCTTCTGCATGAACTCGCGGATCGCGGTATCTCCCTCCAGGACCCGGGTCTGAATCGGCTGGACGCCCTCGTCCAGCTGCATTATCCTCTGCTCTGCGGGGATCCCCTTCTTCCAGAGCGCCTCGAAGAGGTAGGTCTGCTGCTCGGCGATTGCGCGCGCGTTGCTGTAGATCAGCCGCGTCGCGGGCTGCGCTTCACGGAGGACCGCCGTGGCGATGTACTCCGGGGCGTCGGAGACAGCGAAGTTTCCTGTGACACCATCGAGGTGTCTCACCTCGATAACCTTGGCCAGGTCCTTGACGAACTTCTCGTTCTCTCTCGTAATCTCCGTCAGGAACCTCACCTTCTTGCCCGAGTCCTTCCAGTCGACGATCAGTCGCTTCGACGCTTCGACCCCCATTACAACCGATGGTCCGTTCGAGTCGGAGCAGACATCGATTTTCTCCCTCGCGTTCCTGATAAATCGAAGTGTCCCTCGGGCGACCTCGTCCACTCCCTCGAGCACGCGAATTGTCTCCCTAGTCTCGCTTACTGGTAGGGTCAACGTGGAAGAAACATCGCTAACTACTTATAAGTCGGTATGCAAAAATGTATATTAGAATATTTTAGTAGTTTCTCACCGGCTCAGACTCCATATTCAATCTCCTTCATTCGTATCGCGCGGGTGGTCACTCGCACGAAGCCGAAACAAAGAAGAAAGATAGGGTCAGCCGTCGAATGAGTGTGACTTCTACCCCCGAACCAACTCTTTCAGTCGGGCCGCGAGTTTCGTAATCGTGATCGGCTTCTTGAGGAAGAGTTTCACTTTCAGGTCAGGGAACATCTTCTCGAACTCTTCGCGGTAGACTTCGAAGGCGGTAAGAAAGCAGACACTTGTCTGCCCATCGATCTTCGAGAGTCGTCGGTAAAGGTCAAAGCCGTTCATCTTCGGCATTCGTATGTCGAGAATCGCGACGTCGTACTGACCCGGCTTGAAGCTCTTGAGGGCTGCCTCGGGGTCGTTGAAGGCCGAGACTTGGAAGCCGTGTCCTTCGAGACCGGCCTTGAGGGCATCGGTGATGTCTACTTCGTCGTCGACGATAAGGACTCGCTTGTCCATTACTGCTCTGAGTGAGCCCCTCGGTTAAGTCTATAAGGGTTTCACGAATTCTAGCTGATAATCTACGCAAGCGTCGATACCCATGAAAGATTCAGAAGTCTCTGTACGAACTTTTCGCGAAATAATGCTCGTGAGATATCAATCCATAACCACTTAAATTATCCGGCGAATCTCGAGTCAAATGACGTCGTACAACAGTCGATCCCGCAGACTCACAAAGGGAGGTCTCATCACCTCACTACTCGTGGCATCGACTCTGCTGGTCATGTCGGCGACCCTGAGCCCGGCTCACGCACTCGCGCTCTACTCATTCACCCAGACACAGCAAGGGCTGGTCAAGCAGGACACACTCACCACCGGAGACACGAGCTACTGGACTTTCTCGGGGAGCGCGGTCCTTCAAGGGGCTCCGACCACCTTCTCCGAAGACGCGCAGGGACTACACCTGGGCATAAAGGCCGCAGTGAGCGGGCAGTGGGCCGGCTACTACGCCGTGTCGCCCGATACGAGCGCCTTCCTCTTCCATGCGGTTCTAACTCTCCCATCCACCACGATTTCAGATACAGCACCCAACGCCCAATTCAACACAGGACTCTACGTGCAGACTGCTCCACTTCCAAAGATAAACTACGTCACATGCAGTGGGGCAGTGAACTTCTTCGGGTACTACTGGGGAGTATGGCTGGCCTCGGGCAACCCGAACCAGGCCACCACGATCACCCCACTCTGGTTCATGTGGATGAACAACCAGCCGCTCACGAGGGATTGCACAATCATCACAAACGGTAACAACCTCCTCAAGGTCTACTTGGATGGCACTCTAGTCTTCTCGAGCACCACGATGAACTTGAACATACCGCCACCCTTTGACTCATTTCTGGAAGTTCAGACGACCAGCGCTGCTCAGATGCTCTCCTCGACCTACACTGACTACTATGCGACTACGAGTGGCACCGTCACGGTAGCGAGCGCGCCACTGTCTTCCAAGGTGACAATAGAGGACACCTCGGGCAAGGTGCTAGCTTCGGCCTCAACAGACTCGAATGGTAACGCTGTCCTGAACGTCGAAAAACTCCACATGCCGCTGCAGGGGTACATTCGTTCCTACGGCCTCGACCTCCTCGGAGGTGGCGTCATGACGGCCACGACTTCTTCGCCAGTCACGATCTGGGGAGGAGACTCATACGCCGCCACTTTAGGCCCCAGTCTTGCACCAGGAAGCGCAGCGTCCGCTCCCACAAACGCTCCTAGCAGCAGTGCTGGGACGTCTTCTGGCCCGCTCTCGGCTGATACGGTAACACCAACGGCTGGTCAGAGTCTTTCGAGCGCAAGCGCAACCCTGCCTACTCAGATAAGTCCCACCGCGTCGCCTGATGCACTTGGTGTCACGGACGTCGTGACCACGAGGACTACTGACACGGCGGGTCTCGTAACCCAGCCCTCATCGGTTGTCGATTTCCCTACGCTTTCGCTCTAAGGCTGACACCTTAGAGCTCCTCCCTCTTTTTCTCGTAAGAATCATTGGTAGGTCAACCAAGGTCTACCGAGTAACCCATCATCTTATCCTCACACCCTCCGAAGATTCTCTAGTAGAAAGTTCCTTTTCTCTTAATACTTCTGAGTCGATATTTTCTTGAATCAGGTCTCATGTCAAGACGAAGCAACCTAGTGCTATCGCTCGACGACCTCTCCAAGGAAGAGGTCGGAATCGCGGGCGGAAAAGGCGCGAATCTGGGGGAGATGCGGAAGGCGGGATTCCCCGTGCCGGACGGGTTTGTGGTAACGACGGAGGCGTTCGAACTCTTCGCCAGGGGAAACGACCTCGAGAAGAGGTTCTCGCAGCTTACGATCAATTCTGCAAGAAGGCTGGGAAGAGGGTCCCGGTGGCCGTGAGAAGTTCGGCGACGGCTGAGGATTCGCGGGATGCCAGCTTCGCGGGGCAGCAGGCCACGTTCCTCAACGTGAGCAAGAAGGACGAGATCATCGCGTCGGTCAAGAGATGCTGGGCCTCGACGTACACATCGCGGGCCATCTACTATAGGCTGAAGAAGGGGTTTTCCATGAATCTCTTCACGACGGCGGTCGTCGTACAGAGACAGATTGCGAGCCAAAAGGCGGGAGTCGGCTTTTCAATCCATCCCACCACGGGCGACCGCGATTCGGTCGTAATCGAGTCTGTCCTAGGTCAAGGAGAGGAGCTGGTCTCCGGGAGGGTGACACCCGATACATTCACGATTAACAAGCGCACAGGAATGATTCGCGAGAGGAGGATTGCGGAGAAAAAGAGGATGAAGGTCACCAACAAGCGCGGGGAGGGGCTAGCCGAGGTCGCCATACCGAGGAGACTCAGGCAGGCGCAATCCCTCAAGTCGTCGGAGCTCCTCGAGTTGTGGAGTCTCGCTCGAAAGCTCGAGGCCCACTACAACCACCCGCAGGACTTCGAGTGGGCGGTAGAGGACGACGGCACCCTCTATCTCCTGCAGACCCGCCCCGTCACTGTATTGGGAGGGAAGCCAGGAGCTGACGAAGGAACGTCGGAGACGGAGGCGGAGCTGAAGGGTCTGGGTGCCTCTCCTGGGATCGGGGTAGGGAAGGCGAGGCTTGTCCTCAATCCGAATGAACTGGCCAAGATTCAGAAAGGCGAGATACTCGTCACCAAGATGACCACCCCCGACTACGTTCCGGCCATGATGAAGGCGGCTGGCATAGTAACGGATGAGGGAGGCATGACGAGTCACGCAGCCATAGTGAGCAGGGAGTTAGGCGTACCGTGCGTCGTCGGGACCGGAAGGGCGACGAAGGCTCTTACTCGAGATACCCTCTTGACGGTCGACGGCACGAAGGGTCTGGTCTTCAGGGGGAGGGTGGAAGCCGAGATTCAAGAGGAGAACGGCGATGCGGAGGTTCCATCTCCTTCTGCCGCCGCTGCCGCCGCCGGCCAGGCTACTACTACTATGACGACCGGAACAAAGGTGTACATGAACCTCGGCGTGCCCGAGAAGGTGCAGGACTATCTCAACCTTCCATTCGACGGGATCGGGCTGATGAGGATAGAGTTCATAATCGCGAGCTATGTGGGGGCGCACCCTCTCTTCCTCCTCGAGAGCGGAGTTTCATCGAAGTTCGTCGATCGCCTCGCGGAGGGGATGGCGACAGTCGCAGGTGCGGTAAAACCAAGGCCTGTGGTCGTCCGATTCTCGGACTTCAAGACCAACGAGTACAGAGAGTTGAAGGGCGGAGAGATGTACGAGGAGCAGGAGTCAAACCCGATGATAGGCTGGAGGGGCGTTTCGCGCTACATATCTCAGGATTTCTCTGAGGCGTTCAGACTCGAACTCCGCGCGATGAGGAGGGTGAGGGATGAGATGGGGCTGGAGAACGTCTGGGCGATGCTCCCCTTCGTCCGCACCCCGTGGGAGGTGGAGAAGTGCCTCGGGATGATGGAGGAGGAGGGGCTCGTCAGGGACGAGTCCTTCAAGGTCTGGCTGATGGCCGAGGTCCCCTCGATGGTCTTCAGGGCGGAGGAGTTCGCTCGCCTCTGCGATGGTTTCAGCGTGGGTTCGAACGACCTCACCCAGCTGATCCTCGGAATCGATAGGGATTCTTCCCGGCTGGGGAAGATGGGCTACTTCGACGAGAGGGACGTGGCGGTGAAGAAAGCGGTCAAGCAGCTCATAGAAGCCGCTCACGCCTCCGGAATAACCATCTCAATCTGCGGGCAGGCTCCCTCGGTCTACCCCGAACTGGCAGAGTACCTCGTGGGCGAAGGCATCGACTCCCTCTCTGTCAACCCCGACGCCGTCACTAAGACGAAGCAAATCGTCTTTGAAGCCGAGGAGAAGAAGATGAAGAAAGTCATCGCCGGCTGATCGTGGAAGCGTCTCGTCCTTTTCCTCGTGGGCCCCCTCCCTCCCTCCTTTCTTGCAGGAATATTGCCCCCGAGGCGAGAACCGCCGCTGCGACCACCCCGAGCAGGAGAACTCCCGGTCCGTAGTTCACGCCTGATGAGGGCAGGGTGGGATTCCTGAGGAGGACATCCTGCGCTTCAGAGTTGAAGTAGGATGGGAGAGTCCCGTAAGGGTTCTTGGTCTGTTCGCCAAGGTCCGTTACGTAGACCCAGCCCGCACCCCGGCTGATGGCCTGCGATATCACATCGTGCATCCTGTCGGAGGGGACATTCAAGACGATGTGGAAGAAGCGGGTACTCGGGTACATTGAAGTCCAATTCGCTCCTGCGTAGTTGCTCTCGTAATTTGCATAATCGTTCTCGAAGGTCACGATTACGTCTGAGATTGTGGCGTAACACTCTCCCGTGGGATTTCCCGGGTTCAGGACAACGAGGGCGAGGCCGGGCTTGGCCTTGGTGTGCTGGTAGAGTGACTGGTAGTAGCTGAGGGCGGATTGGTAGCACGTGGCGTTAGCCTCATCGAGGAGGATTCCGTCGACGTGGTACCAGTTGGACGCCCATCGCCTGCGCCTGCTGGGCGCGGGAGGCGTACTCCGGGTTCCTCGAGTCTCCGGGGCCGTTGAAAGGGTTCAGTACGATCATCCCCACCGCCGGAGACTCGCCGATACCCTGATTCCAGTCACTGGGGTCGTCCGCGTTCAAGGGAATTCCGATTCTGACCTTCATGTCACGATTCGGAGGAGCGTTGAAGAAAAGGAGACTCTGCGACGTCGCCAGTAGGGCGATAGCCAACAGAAGCGGCAAGAATCCGAGCAACATTTTTCTTCTCAATCTTAATCACCTCTCCACTGCAGTAAGGGCCATTGAAGGATGGACAGACGATTTTCGAGACAGACTGTGATGACGATGACGACGGTTGCTAGCCCGACCCCGCCCCGCACGTGCAGTACCCCTCCCCGTCTATCCTGTTTCCGCAGACTGGACATGTCTCGTCGCTGTACTTGACTCTGAAGTGTTTCTCTACCTCGTCGGCATAGGCTTCTTCTTGCATCTCCCCTTTGATTCGCGCAAACTCATATTATGGTTTGTACAACAAAGTCACGGAAGAAAGTGAGGAGGAATGTTCTGTCAGACCATCGATTCGAGACGAAGAGTCGGAACACCCGAACTCTTCTGAGCCGAGATTCCAAAAAACCCGGACCAAGGCACTTCCGAGTGCAGAAATAGCGTACCGCTCATGTTCGAGATTCTGATCTGGGTCGCCGTGACGCCGGCGACTGAGTGGCGAGGCGAGGTCGGCTTTGTCACCAGGATTGAGAGGTCAGCCTCACTCTTGGCTAGTGCTGTGACTCGCTGTAGGGTCTCGGGTTCACCCTCGTAGTAGGTCGAGGCTCCTCCCCAGCTCATGATGTTCAGTATGCTCCCCTTCGGGCGTCCCTTCCTCGCGGCATCGAGGGAGCCTCGGAGTTTTTCCAAGAGCGTCCAGCCTTTCTGAGGGAGGCCGCCTTCGGTTTCTTTTTTCTCGCTCTCGCCACTCCCCCAGGTCACAAGTTGGCCCGGCTTTGATCCTCGGAGGAACATCTTCGCGAAGTGGTCGAAGTAGCCTTCCTCGACTCCCCTCATTTCCTGAACCACGATGGGGTTGCCGGAGGCCGCCCAGGTCGCGATCAAGGCGCTAAGAAAGACGAGCGCTACCTTCATATCGACGCGAGGGTCGAGTTCCAGGATGACCAGAGACCCCTTGGAGAATCCTCCCTCCATCTCCCGGTCGAGGTTCGGGTAGCCTGTCGAGAATCGTCTACCGGCTGCGCCCCGGGGCAGCATCAACTCGACCGGCGCCGCGCCTGACGAGAACGAGTAGTCGACGGAGCGAAATCTGTCGAAGCTGCGGAAGATACCGCCATCAAGAGAGAAGAAGTATGTAGGTCGACGGATTTCTACCCCGCGCAACTTTGAAAGCAAGACCTCCCTCACCCTTCTGCCGAGAAATGACCTCTGGCGCAGCATGAGTACCCCGTCCATCAGGGAGTCTAGGGCCGTGTTGCGCGGGTCCTCCCCCGTGAAGATGAATCTCGCGCCCGCTCTTTCTCTCCAAGTCTCGAGCACCCTGGCGTTGACTCGAAGCGCCTCCGCTTCCACGGAGTCGCTCAAGGCCTCCCATGAATCAATCACGATGGTGGGTGCCTGCCTGTCCATCAACTCGTTGGTGATCCGCTCAAAAATCGCGTTCGGTTCATCGAGCCTCGCGTCTACGAGAGTCTCCGAACCTTCGCCCGCCCCGCCTGAGGATGAGGACTCCAGGAGTGGGCCGAGGTCGAACGTTTCACCGATCCAGGTGTAACTCTGCAGCAGCTCTACGGGCGAAGTCCTAGTCGAGACGTACAGGAAGCCCTTCGTAACCTTTAGGGCACGGAGGATGCTCAGGGCTAGAATCGTCTTCCCGGTGCCGGAGGAGCCCTTGATCAGCAAAGAGTAGGTCGCGCGGCGGAGGAAGTCGGCAAGCTCCCTGGGAATGCGTTCGGGTAAGATGGCCTCTTGCTTTTGCTTTCCCTTGGGGGTTCTACCGCCCATCTGACCCTTAATCATCGGCACAGGATATATGAGAATATTGGAGTGATGACCCTTGAAGGCCCGGCGACGACTTCGGACCTACCTCCCAGTCACGCATCACGTGCCTTAGGTCGCGTCCGGCTCCAAAGACGAGGCCCACGCTATCTCATCACGAGCCCGCCCGTTACCCGCCATCTTCCAGCAGGGGCCGTGATACCATCTTCGCTCGAATAGGACGTCCCCCTCCTGAAGAGACATCTGCCTTCCACAGGCCTCGCAACGATTGATCAGAAAGTTCCTCGTCCGGGGCGGAAGACTCTCGCCCTTCTGACTCGCTTGAGAATGGCCGAGCCGCTGTTCAGTCATCTTATCCTCTTCTCTCCCAGGGAAATAAGTGACTTTGCAGCAAAACTACTAGTGGAATCTTATCTTCCAGGAGATGTTACCGAAGCAACCGCAGAAAGCCCGGGTGCTTCAGCCCTAGGATGAATGAATGCGGGGTGCTTAAATGGAGCAATGGAGTGATCTGCTGAGCGAGGACTCGCTCAGTAGGGCGGACATGCCCGAGCTCAAGCCCGTGGAGAATGGACCTCTACTGCCCCAGACAACTGGGGCCGCAAGCCCGGTCGAGGAAGCGGGAACTATACGCCATGAAACAGGGGCTGGAAGACCACGACCTTCAGTCGTAGTAGGATGTCACTTGACTGTGACGGACTTCGCCAGGTTTCTTGGGTAGTCCGGGTCAGCATTCCTCTCCACGGCCAAGTAATAGGCTAGTACCTGGAAGGGAACGACCTCGACGAGTGGTGAGAGGGTGGGGTCGAGCTTGGGAAGCCCCAACCATTCATCGTAGGCGTCAGATGGCTTGTCTGAGATTCCTATGATTTTTGCCCCCCTCGACTTCACTTCGTGCACCGAGGCCAGCATGTCAGCGTAGGTGGCGTCGGTAGGGTTGACGACGATGACGTAGACGCTTGGGTCAAGAAGCGCCAAGGGTCCGTGCTTCAGTTCTCCGCCCGGGAGAGCTTCCGCGTGGAGGTAGGCGAGTTCCTTAATCTTGAGTGCCCCTTCGAGGGCGACAGAGTAGTGCGGCCCCGTCCCTAGGATGTAGATGTCTGACGCTCCCTTCATCCTCCTCGCAACCTCCCGAAGGTGTGTCAGCTTCAGCAGGAGTTCCGAGATTCCCTTCGAGACACCCGTGAGGTCTGACGGGACCCTCCCTCCAGAGAGGTGACTCGCGATGGCGTAGAAGGTCGCCAGCTGGGAGGTGAAGCTCTTGGTCGCGGCTACCCCTATCTCGGGCCCACAGCGAAGCCCTATCGAAAGCGTGGAGATCCGGGCGAGCGTGGAGGTAGCCACGTTGACGATTGATACGACCTTCGCACCCTTCTCGTGGCCGATTTCGACGGCCTCGAGGACGTCTGCGGTCTCGCCGCTCTGAGAGAGGGCGACCAAGAGAGTCTTGCTGTCGTACTTCGCGGGAAAGAACTTCGCCTCGCTCGAAAGCACCGGTGTGGCATTGACCTGGGTATACTCAGAGAGCAGGCGGCACCCCAAGAGGGCTGCGTGGTAGCTGGTTCCGCAACCCATAACATACACTCTGCTAGCTTCGGTTAACAGCCGGGAGACTTCTTTCAGTTCCGACTCGGTCAATTTGGCCGCCATCGTGATTGTCTGCGGCTGCTCAAAGATCTCCTTCAGGGTGAAATGCACATACTTCCCCTTCCCTATCACGCCGAATTCCTCTGCAACTCTCGTCACGCTGTGAGGTACCGGGTTCCCCTCAAAGTCGAAGATGCTGATCCCTTCGCTGTCTATCACGGCGAACTCCCCGTTGTCGAGGTAGACGACCTTGTCCGTGGCGCCCGCGAAGCCGAGCACGTCGCTCGCGACGTAGTACCCGTTCTCCCCTATCCCGATTATGAGCGGCTCGTGGAATCTCGCCGCCGCCAGCCTTCCGTCATCGAAGATCGCGACGAAGGCGTAGTTTCCGTCTATCTGAGTGACCACCCTCATCATCGACTCCTCGATGCTCCTCGTCTCGGCGAAGGCCTTTTCGATGAGGTTCGCTATCACCTCGCTGTCTGTTTCGCTCCTGAAGGAGAAGCCCTCTTTCAGGAGGCTCTCCTTCAAAACCCGGTAGTTGTCGACTATCCCGTTGTGGACTATCGCGAGCTTCCCCGAGCCTGACAGGTGCGGGTGAGCGTTCTTCTCCGTCACCCCCCCGTGGGTGGCCCATCTAGTGTGGCCGACGCCGACGTATCCCGGGAGCTCATCCATCCCTAGCATGTTGTTGACCTCCGCGACCTTCCCGACACCCTTCCTGACGTGGATCTTCTTCCCCTCGAGGACGGCGATGCCAGCGCTGTCGTACCCTCTGTACTCCATCCTCCGAAGCCCTTGAACTATCGAGGGAGACGCCTGCTTCGAACTAACAAAACCTATGATAGAGCACACAGTAATAGTTTCACCCCTCGACTTTAAAGTGGAAGATGACTCTTCTCTCGTAGATTCTACCAGTAGATAATTTCCCTTCTCTTAAATGACGAAACGGAGTATCTTGAGATGAATGCGGGTAGTCACCTGGCTAGAGAAGCTCACGGATGAGTCCAATACGTGGTTCGCTGCGCTGAGGGCCGAAGCGGAGGGGGACTTCGTCAGCGCAATCGTTCTGTATCTCAGGGATGCGACCGAATCGCTCAGGCAGGGTTCGCTCGTCCGGGCGGGGCTGAGTTGCTCCTGCGCCGCGGATTGTCTGGTCAAGACCGGGGACCCGGGTAGGTCGCGAAACCTCTACCACGAGGCGGGGAGCGTCTACAGGGAGAACTTTGAGAGGGCGATAAACGTTTCAGTCAGGGAGGCCCTCTGGTCGTTGGAGCGAGCGTACGAATGCTACCTCCTCGCCGACGACTCGGATGGCGCACAGCAGGTCCGAGAGATATACAAACCGCTGACGCACAGGGCGTATCCTTTCCGAGAGCAGGAGCAACTCCAGCTTCCCAGGCCGGAGCCGCCCTCCTCGAACAAAACGAATTCCGGAGCAGAGAGTCGTCCGAGCGATGTCGAACTCAGAAAGGCGATCCAGGATTTCGTCCAGTCCCGAGTGTCAAGCAAGGAGCGGGGGGTCTCTCCGAAGCTTCGAAGAGGGGCGCAGGGTGGTCAGATCGACGAAGAGGATATTGTTAATCAACTGGGATAGCTATCCCAACCTGGCCACTGGCGGGGTCTACTTCTGGGCAAAGAGGCTGATCGAGGGTGTACCCGGCTGGAAGTTCCTCGTCTTTCACCAGCTCTCCAACCCGAACGCGAACGCGGAGTATTCCCTCCCCCCGAACGTGGAGAAGGTGATCGAGCTTCCCATATTCGGGACAAGCAGGTTTGAGGAGTACTGCGATGATGGTCACTCCCTGCTCCAGAAGATACGCAAAACGCCGGGGCGACTGGTGGAGGGAAGCTTCCTGCCCGTCTTCGAATCATTCTTGACTGGCTTCATCTCTGACGATTCCGAGGCGACGGAGCTCGTCAACCTGGTCTATGAGATGCGCAGGCTGATGAGAGGACGAGACTCGAAGAAGCTGCTCGAGCACCCGGCTACCTGGGAGGTCTTCCTGGACCGACTCCGCCGAGACCCACTCTATAGGGAGATGGGAATCAGACAGGCGCTGACGGCTTTCCGCGTCATTCAGAGGGGACTCCAGACCCTCTCGCTCGAGCTACCGAAAGTCGACGTCGTACACTGTTCACTCGCCTGGTTGCCTTCCTTCATGGCCATCGTCGCAAAGATGGAACAGGGTTCCCCCGTCCTCATAACCGAGCACGGCGTGGCTTACAGGGAGCTACTCCTTTACTACAACGCATACCTCTACGACCAGCCTTCCAAGATATTCTGGAAGGTCTTCTCGAGAAACGTCGTGCGAGCCGTCTACGAGGCAGCAGACAACATCGCCCCCGCCTGCCGCGCGAACGAGGTGTGGGAGAGAATCCTCGGCGCCGACCCCTCGAAGATAAGGGTGGTCTACAACGGGATCGACACGGAGAGATTCCGCCCGATGGACGTCCCGAGGGAAGAGGGCGTTCCGACGATCATCAGCGTCGCGAGGGTCGACCCCTTCAAGGATATCACGACTCTGGCCTACGCGACAAAGTACGCAAAGGAGCGCATACCTGCGATACGCTGCCTCCTCTACGGGGACTCCACAACCCTGGAGTACGCCAGGACCTG
>VBPK01000123.1 GCA_005877225.1 Nitrososphaerota archaeon | reverse complement strand
CGCCTCGCCGACGTTTCTGCCTGAACTCATCAGACCAGACACGGTCGCATAGGAGAGGGCGTTACTCGAGAGTCGTCCGTCCCGCCCGACGAGGAGGTCGCCGTCGCCAAAGTAGGTACCGATCGCCTCACTCAGCTTTATGACAAAATCGAGGTCGTGGGATATCCCAGGTTGAAAGCGGACGCCGTTCGTGCCGAAGAGCCTCTCCTGGGGAGACGGCAAGAACCTGCGATTTCTCTATAACAAATTAAAACCCTTCGAAATTATTTATTGCAGACCGGCGAAGACCTGCGTCAGTCCTTCCTCAGGGCGATTCTCGATGTGAATGCTCCGAGAATTCTAAAGGAAGCTGCAAATATTGCAAGGTGTGCAGGTTTAGTTGTTGGGTACCTTAGTGGAACCAATCATCCTGATTTACGGACGCAATTAGATTGAGCTGCAAATACTTATGTTGAATTGGAGGAGGGCAGTTCGATGGGCTCGTAGCGCAGATCCCTCGGAGCGAAACACGGATAGCGCGGCAGACCGTAGGGGGGTCGTACCTTCTATCCTCTGCCGAGGAAAGCTGTAGAGAGTCTGGACTCGCAAAGGTCGTGGGTTCAAATCCCACCGGGCCCG
>VBPK01000122.1 GCA_005877225.1 Nitrososphaerota archaeon | reverse complement strand
TCGGTGTGATTTCGATATAGGCCCTCTTTTCATACTTCCTTTCCTGGACCCACCATGTTGGCATCTCAGACGCCCTCCATTGCTGCTCTTTGTACTTCATCCCCATGATCTTCTCTATCCTGTCGATGAGCTTCTGTTCCGTCACCACTCCGCTTCTTCCCCAAATGACTACGCCTCGCAACTCGAGGTATCTCCTCCCCTCGTCCAGAGCACAGCAAGCCTTGCCCGCCTTGGCTAACCTCGTCTTCATTTTGTAATCCTGCGTCCTGAGATACAGCTTCTTGTCTAGGACGCAGAACCATACGGGTGTGACGTGCGGGTAGCCGTTCTCCATCGGGAAAGCGACGTAGAGCTTCTCCTTCGAGTCCACGAATCGCCAGACCTCGTCCTTGGGAATCGCCGTATACTGTCTGTTGGCCCGCCTGTATTCAAGCGCCGTCAGGTCGGATCATCCCGCGTTTCTACCGGGCCTTCTGTCCGCATCAGGTCCTACTCCTGTCGTGGGTGGCCATTTCTGTCGGGCTCAGGTGCGAACAAAGTGGGTTATCTTCTTGGCTATAGGGCCGGGAAGGGCAGGATTTCTCCTTTGACTTCTTGCTTCGCGAGCCGGAAACCCGATACCCGGGCGCAAACGTGACAACTAGACCTTGTTCGTGTCAATGCTTTCTTCAAAGTGTGATAACCCTGTCCACCTCGGAGACTTCAGTGCGACAGTCGTACTTCTTTGCCAATACTCCTAGAAAGACACTCCTCCTTGCGTCTGAAAGAGCATTCTGCCTTGTCATGGGCTTCTTAGAGAAGGATAAGGTAGATTCTTACCTGAAATTTGCTACTAGTTTACTTAAGGCTTCCGAATAATGTGATTTTGACTTTGAGCGGCCGGGCCGGTTGCGCCCAATTTGACATAGTTAGGAGAATCAGTTTTTGATCATCAAGCTGCCATGATATTGTAGCTTTCTTGGATGAAGGGATGAATAGAGCGCAGGTAACATCTACTTTGAAAGAGTTAACCGTAAGTATTTCGCCAGATCCAATGTCTCTCGAAATTGGTTGGCAATGTTAACGTCAGGCGTAGCCCAGAGTGGTCGACTCCAGTCGAGCGGCTTGTCAACCTCGTCCATCTTCCCTATGCTTGGGGATGTCTCTTCTGGGCGATTCTTTTTGGAGTCGGAGGGCGCCTCCTCGGCGGGTACGTGGATACGTTTGACCCAAAGGTCACCCTAACCAGAATCCTCGATCCCAACCTGTCGCTTTGGCAAGCGATTGCCAATCTTGTTTTGAATTTGATTCTCATCCCATTCCTTCTGATTTTCTCGGTAAGGTTCATGCGCTTGAGGGTGGTGCAATCTAAACTCGAACTCTCGGCGACTTCACCGCACGGCGAAGAGACTCTGCACAAAGTCTTCGGCGGTGTGTCTCGCCTACTGCCGCCGATATTAATCGGGGCAGCAGTGATAGGCCTCTACGCCATTCCAGGAGCCTCACCAACCGTCAGGGGTAGCGGAAATCCTGGTCTTGGCGACCTTTCAGAAATCGTATCAAGCATCTTCACCGGATTCTCTTTCGGGTCCTTCCTTTGGGTGTACCTGAGCTCTCTCCGAGGATTGCACAAGCTAGGGGGAGAGGCTTTGAGGCTTAGGTCGTCGAGCGAAGACCCGATGCTTGGCCTCCGACCCTTGGGTTCAATATCACTCTCCCTGGCGGGCGCTTACATCGCCGTCGTCTTTCTTGGAGCACTCACCTTGATAATTCTTCCATTTGGATTTTCAGATATTGCACTCCTCCTGATCTTTCTCATAACAGGAATGGTCATGTTCTTCTTGCCCCTCAATAACATACATCGAAAGATGCAACAAGAGAAGAGATTAGAGCAATCGAGGATTCGGGAGCAGTTCAACCAACTTGCGAAGAAACCAGATAACGCAGGTCACGAAGATCCGGGGGATATACTTACACGAATGGAGAAGCTGCTGACGATACAGATCCTGGATCAGAAGGTCTCTGCGGTTCCAACGTGGCCGTTTGAAACGAGCATACTCGGTCGATTCTTCGCAATCACATTGTCCGTTGCTGCGATCTTGATTGCGCGACTCATTATGATCGAGCTACATCTATAGACACCCCGTTTCCTTTGGAGTGCAGAGAACCACGGTGCAGTTCTCACCTTTGACGAAGAGCCGATGCTGATTCAAAGGCCGATGCTGATCCAAAAATTCACGACGGTGTCTGGTCCACAAACTTAGCCCATTTGGGGGGACCCCGGCGGGCCCGCCAACAGCCTTCCACAGCTTGATTTCTTGGACCGCTCTAGTTTACAGATTCGTGGTCGGTGCTACGAATTTCCCACAAAAATGGAAATTGTTTGGATATTTCGACGCCGGCAGGTCCCACAGACTTAATATTGGAGTTCCCGTTACACCAAGAGCAATGAATCGATCTTCCGGCTGTGCACTCTCCAATTGGAGAGCGTCTTGGTGACCCCTCTTGGGTAAAAGAAAGGTGCTAAGCGAAGCAAATCTGAAGGAACTCGTCAAGCCTGAGCAGGGCGAATTTCTCGGCAGAGTGCTCAAGCTGACGGGAGGCGACCTAGTCATCGTGAAGTGTGCCGACGGTCAAACCCGCGTCTGCAGAATCAGGGGGAAGCTCAAGCGAAGGATGTGGATACGGGAGAACGACATAGTTCTTGTATCTCCCTGGGATTTCGATAACAGAAAGGCAGACATACTCTGGCGTTACATCAGGGCCCATGCGGACTGGCTCGAGGCCAACAACTATCTCAAGAATATCTGACGCCCAAATCAGTATCTAGACTACCCGATCGCAAGTGTACGCTCACTCTGCCCAGAGGTCAAATCTGGAGCTCGTGTTGAATCACTAGTGCTAGTGAAAGTCTAATGGCAGGAGACCGCTTCTTACCTTGTTATTCAGATATGTCTCGTTGGCAACATCTCTCAATCAGCTAGTCTGTCAAAGATTAGGCTCAGCACGGAAGAGAGCACTTGAATTGGGAGGAACCACACTTCGATGTTTAGCGGCAGGAAGAACGCTTCCCCCCTCCGACTTGACCTGAGAACCCTTTAGCGAGAGAAACCTGATTTTCGCGACTCATGGCGTTCTGCGCCCATTGCGGACGTGAACTTCAGATGCTTCACCCGCCTTACATCAACCCGGTCCGCCCCGAAGAGAAACTCCCTGTCGGAGGCCTCGAAGCGTTTCTTCACGTGCTCCTTGATAGTACCGACCGGTTGTTCGTCTTGCTTCAACGAATTCGCGCACCCACGATGTCATTTATCCGTTGAAGCGGGTCTGCGTTCTCGCCATTCCCCGACTGCCGCCACGATCAACCCAGCCAGCGCCACCACGACGCCCTGAAGGTTCAGCCCAAAGGCGAAGAAGATAGCCGAGAACCCTACTAAGAAGATTCCGAGGTGGAAGACCTTCTCTGCGGAGCTGATTGAGAAGACGTCCCTGACTACCCGGTCTCCATACCTTAGAAGAAGCATCGCTAAGAGGATGAAAGAGACTGCCGCGACCAGGGAGATGTAGGTCAATTCGGAGTAGTAATCCCCGAAGGTAAGGAGTAGTCCGACCTCGTCGCCAATGAAACCCGCTCCCAGGCCGTACACGGTGGCGTAGACCCTGGAGAGCCTCTCGCTGGGCCGCGCGATTCCGAGCCAGCCCGCGATCGCTATTAGGGCGAGGCCGTACCAGAAGTGATGGAAGTGTATCCCCTGTTGTATCACCACAATCTGAGGGTTCAGCGTCGCGAAGGTCCTTGAGCCGATCAAGCTTGAGACGAAAGCTATGGTCGCGAGGAAAGAGAGACCGTGGCGGAAACCGTTGCCAGAGCCGTGGACGTTTATCACATCCGTCGCCATGGGCCTCTTCCGAGGCTTATGGTTCCTGATTCACTAGGAGGCTGAATCAGCGGCTTGGCCGTTGACTGGACTCCTCCCTCCACGGGCGTTTCGAGTGTCCGGGCAACTCCCGGCCACTCCGCGAGGTTCCTCGCGGCGTTAAGGTCGCGGTCCGCGACGAGGCCGCAGCCCTCGCAGTGGAAGACGCGCTCCTCCAGAGGCATCTCCTCCTTCACTTGCCCGCACCTCGAGCACCTCTTCGTCGATGGGTACCACCTGTCTGCCTTGTGAAGTGAGGACCCGTACCACCGGGCCTTGTATCGCAGCTGCCTCAGCGTCTCGCCCCAGGCTTGGTTTTCGCCAGCATCGTAGTGAATTTCTGGATGGCGTCGAGGCGCGTATTCACGACCCTCATGTTGAGGCGGGCAAGCGCCCCATTAGCCTTTCTTCGGTTTGACGAGCCCTTCCGCTTGCGGCTGAGGTTGCGCTGGAGGTGTTTGAGCTTCCTCTCGTACCTGCGCAGCACCCTCGGGTTCTCGAGCACGGTGCCGTCACTGACGACCGCGAGGGAGTTCAACCCACGATCAACACCGACCACGGGGCCGGGCGGGGTAGTCAGTTCCTTTCTTCTTTCCTCCACGACGACATTGACAGCCACATACCATCGTTTAGCGCGTTCAGAGACGGTGACACAGTTGACGTGCGCCCTGGAAGGTATGTAACCGCGTTCCTTGAGTCTAACCCAGCCTATCCGAGGAAGGCGGACCTCGCCGGGGCGAACTTTGATGCCACCAGTGAGCGTGAACGACCCCGCCCCTCTCTTCCTGCTCTTGAAGTTTGGGGGGCCTGCCCTGCGCCCAAAGAAGTTACTGAACGCCGTGTCGAGGTCTCTCAATGCCTCCTGTAGGGCGCACTTCGATACCTCGTACAACCAGGATAGTTTGGTCTTCTTGAGCCTGTTGAGCTCCCTGTGGAGGTCTACTGCGGTGGGCGTCTTCAGCTTCGGGTGCGGGAGCAGGTTGAACAGGTGTACATTGCTCTTCCACTCGAGCCCCCAGTTGTACGCGAACCTGGCGGCCCCGGCGTGGCTGTATAGAGACGCGAGTTGCGCGTCGTCCGGGGCGAGTTCTGTCTTGTAGGCGCGAACTAGCTTCATAGCAGCAGCTTCTTGGCTTTCAGTTAAGTCCGGACTTCGCAGATGGACAATGACTGTACCCGTAGCGAGTTGCTCAGCCGGCAAGAAGGGGAGCCTTCCTGTCTTCCAGAGCCGCCGCGCTGTCTTGTGCGACAGCCCTGTCTTCCTTGCCCAAGCCGAAAGCCTCATACAAATACAAGCTGTACGGCTATTTAACGACCAATCAGAAGTCTGTATTTGTCAATGCGTGGCGGAAACCCTCCCGCAAAGTCTGTGTCAAGAAAGGAGTCGCCTGTCAGATGGTTAAACCGATGGCGATCCTGATGAAGGAACCCAAGAGGTATAGGACGAGCGTCGTCCCGAACATTATTCCCAGTATCTCGAGGAAGTCCCTCGAGAAGCCCTTCCCCGATATCACGGAGCTGTAGTATGTGATCGAAGCCACTATGATTACGGCCAAGACCAGGGAGGCGCTCAAGGCTACGACTTGGCTCGGAGTCAGGAAGTAGGGAGTCGCCAGGATGACCGCTGTGATGAAGTACGATACCCCGGTGTAGACGGCCGAGAGGCGAGCCGAGCCGGTAAAGCCTTGCTTCGCCTGAGCGAATGCCGCCGAGGACATGGCTAGGGAGGCGGCAGCCCCCGCGACCACCCCCGCGAGACCCGATATCTCGGTCGAGTTGTATATGCCGAGGGAACCCGCGTGTATCCCCGTTATCTCCACTAGGGCGTCGGCCAGCCCCAGCACGACGAATGAGATGTAGTGAACAGACGAAGTCTCGATCTTCTGCCCGAACTCCTTCTCGTGCTCTTCCTCGTCTCTCAGCATCTCGTCGAAAGCCTTCCTGTCCTGGGGTGGAATCAGTTCTGCGACGGCCCTGTACCGCTTGATCACGCTGGCTTCGTGCCTGTCCAGGTAGCGCACGGCGAAGGTTAGCCCAAAGAGGACCCTCAGGAGAACGATCAAGTCGACACGAAGCGAGTTCGCCTTTACCTGGAATTCCGGGACAT
>VBPK01000121.1 GCA_005877225.1 Nitrososphaerota archaeon | reverse complement strand
GGAGAACCTCCTCCTCGACCTCAGGGTTGTACTCGACGTGCAGCCTCTCGCGCGTCACATCCGCGAGGTAATTCCTCCCCGACGCGACGAGCTCCTCCTTCGTGAGTCGCTGAAGGCTCTGCCAGATCGTTCTCGTCCCCCAGACGAGTTGGCTGACGTGTCTCGTCAGTGTCAGGGGCGCGAACCGTTCGCAGAGGTCATCCTCGAAGACAACAGCCCTCATTCGCTACAGCATCTTTCCCATTCGTTTCATGTAGAGCTCGTTGGCCTCCTTGTAAGCTCTCCTGTCTCCGATGTCCAGGAACTCGCCTTTCATCTTCAGGCCATATACTGGGGCACCGGCCTTGATCGCGCGCTCGAACGCCTCCTTCATCCCGTACATCTTCGCCCTCGGTATGTACTTGAGGAAGCTTCTCTCCATGACGTAGCAACCGATGTTGATGTAGCCTGTGATTGTCGGCTTCTCCTTCCAGTTCGCGACCCTCCCCTCCCCGTCGAGGTCGATCAGTCCGTACTTGAGAGTCGTTTCGTACTTCAAGAGCGCCATCGTCGCGACAGCCTTCTTCCTCGAGTGGTACTCGAGGAGTTTCTTCAGGTCGAGGTTAAGCATCGCATCGCCGTAGAGACAGAAGAACCTTCCCCTGACCTTACCTTCAGCCGACTTGAGCTGCCCGGCGATTCCCAGGGGGCGGTTTGCCCGGGCATACTCGATCTTCACGCCGAGTTGGGAGCCATCCTTGAAATACTCCTCGACCATCCTCCCCAAGTAGCCGGTCGAGACTACGACCTCTCCCACCCCTCTCTCTCTCAGCCAATCGATTATGTGCTCGAGAATCGGCTTCGCCCCCACGGGCAGCATAGGCTTTGGAAGAAGGAAGGTGTACGGACGCAGCCTCGTACCGAGCCCACCGGCGAGAATTACAGCTTGGACCTTGCCTATCTCAGTCAGGGGAGGGACGCCGAGGGCTGAAGCTCGCGACCTCATCCCTATATGCTTCTTCGGGGGCGACGAGAACGGAGGGGTCGATGACGAGTCCCTTGACACCGAGCGTCGCGATTCTGGGGAGATCGTCCATCCTCAGCCTCTTCTGTGTCCTGAGTAGGACCGCCGTCCTGGAGAGGTCTGAAATCAGGTTCAGAGTGGCCAGGTCGAGCACGGTGAAGGGATTGCCCCGTGCTTGCTGGGGGACGATCGCGAGCTCGATGGCCTCAACGCCCTCGGCCTCGGATAAGGAGCGAATCTGCTCGAGGATGTATCCCGCCGAAATGGCGAGGAATTTCCTGACCCTCGAGTCGTTGAGGACGAAGAGAGGCATCTGGTGGGCGTACATGTCCACGAAGGCGAAGCCCGCGGTTGCTATCGTCTCCCAGTATTCAGGTGTCAGAGGTTTCGCGCCTCCGATGAAGATTCCGCACGGCAGTGACACCGTCGAGATGACATCCCTAATGTAGACATTGTGCAGTTCGTAGCTCCCGAGATGGCCGGGGCATGAGGCGTCCTCCCCCTCGACGTTGACCATTATCGCATCAGCTCCGCCCTCCTCCGCCTGAGCTGCCAGCGAGACGCTGTTCTTGGGGAGGCTCGCAATCAAAGCGGGCCCCTCCCCAGACGAATGGAGGTCCAGCACCCCCCGTCTCTGGGATGTCTCCAAGCTCTTCTTGCCGCGAGTGGAGGAGCTTCCTTAGAAGCGAGGTGCTCAAATGCGCTTAACAGTTAGCGTAAACCAGTTTGAAGGTCGGAGGGCTTCGGTCGCGATTCTAGAAGAACCATAGGTCGAGTACGACGACAAGGAAGATGAGCGTCAGGTAGGGGCTCGTCAGCTTGAAGAGGGTCCACGCTGTATCCTGCTTCTTGTCGATCGCGAGCTTGATGCTGTAGGCGAGAATCGTCCCGCCGAGCACCGTCGCTGAAACCGTGTAGAACAGGCTGACCGAAGTGAAGAGGAAGATCGCCACGGAAAATGCGGCGAGGAGAGCACTCGTGCCCGCGATGCAGACTGCGGCGGTTCGCTCCCCGAAGACGACGGGCAGCATCGGAACCTTCGCCGCCCTGTAGTCCTCCTTGTAAGTTATGGCGAGGCTCCAGATGTGAGTGGGTATCCACACAATCACGAGAGCCGACATGTAGAGGGCAATCGGGGTCACCGTATTTGCGACCGCGGAGTATCCCACGAGCACCGGCATCCCTCCCGAGACCCCACCAAGAATGATGTTCAGCCAGCTGCGACGTTTCAGGAGGAGAGAGTAGACGACGATATTATCCAGCAACCCGACACTCATGAAGGCTGCCGCAAGGAGGTTAAACGAGAGAGAGAGGAGAATGGAGAGGGTCGCCATGCTCGCACCGAAGGCGAGCGCATTCGAAGGCTTGATCTTTCCACTCGGTAGAGGCCTGCTCTTGGTCCTCTCCATCATCCCGTCTATGTCTCTGTCGTGATAGTTTGTGAGGACGTTGGCCGAGGCGGAGCCGAAGGTTATCGCGACGCCACCGACCAACAGCGAGAAGAGCGAAGGGGTTTCGTGAACCTCCCGATACGAGACGAGCATCGCGACGACGCCTGTGAAGACGAGGAGACCCCAGATTCTGGGTTTGGTTAGCTTCCAGTATTCAGATAGACTCTCAGCGACACGCAAGGCTGCCGTGGGCAAGTGTGCCGCTTGATAAAACCTTGCTCACACTTGGATACGTCGAGACTTGAGTAGGCGCGAACCCTACTCACACGTCGAATCCTTAAATAAAGCTAGAGTCATTCGCATTTGACTTTTCATGGCTCTCGACCCGCTCGAATTGATCATCATCGGCGTGATCCTAGTCGTGATCTTCCTGTGGGGGCCGCAGAAGATTCCTGAGATAGCGAGGGCGATCGGCCGCGCGCGGAAGGAGTTTGATCAGGCTTCGAAGGAGCTAAGCGGTACCTTCGTCGCGAGCGGCGCACTCGCTGCGGAGGGTCAAATCTCGAAGTCAGGAGACGAGCTGCTGATCGAGACCGCGCGAAAGCTCGGAATCCCAACGACCGGGAAAACGCGGGAGCAAATCTCCGACGAGATCGTGAAGAAGAGCAGCAACTAAGACCTGGCAAATCCGTTTATCCCCCAGGCTTGGAGCAGCAGGACTACTTTGTCTGGCGAGATGCGCTTTACCGAGCATCTGGGGGAACTGCGGCAGAGACTGAAAGTCGTCTTCCTCAGCCTTTCAGTGATTTTCGCCGTCCTTCTCCTCGTGCCTCGGAACCCATACGAGTTCCTCAGTCTAACCGGCACTTACAACCCGCTGGTATCCATCTTCCTCGACAGGATTGTCCAGGACATCCTTCCCGCGGGCTGGAAGCTAATTGGCTTCCACGTCAACGAAGGTCTTGAAATCGTCCTCGTCGCCTCCCTGATGCTGGCTGTCGCCTTTGACATCCCAATAATTGCGTACGAGACGTATCGCTTCATCGACCCTGCGCTGAAGGAGAATGAGAGGAAACTTGTGTATCCTTTCGTGATATCATCGTCGATCCTGTTTCTCGTTGGCCTCGCATTTGGGTATTTCATCCTCTCTAGGTTTCTACTAATCGCTCTCACGCCCTTCTTTGTCGCAGGACACCTTGATCTCACCATCGAAGGGGCCGACTTCTACTACGTCGTCTTCCTCACTGTATTTTTCAGCGGCGTCGCCTTCACGTTTCCCGTCTTCGTCTACCTGCTGATAAGGTTCGGTATCATCGAGGCATCGTTCTTCTCGAAGAACAGAGTCTACGTCTGGTTCGGGACTTACATCTTGACAGCGGTTATCACACCCGACGGTGGGCCACTTCTCGACGTGATACTCTTCTTTCCCGTCATCTCCCTCCTCGAGCTCGCTGTCTTCTTCGGGAGGAGGTTCCGCGGCGGAGAACCTCGAGCCGCCTCGAAGGGAAGGAGGTGCAGCTACTGTGACTCCCCGCTTGACCCCGCTCAGGTCTTCTGCACAAGATGCGGCAAGGCGAACGCCTGAGGAATTGAGTTATCAAGCATTCTTCGAAAAGACGTCAGGTAATGTCAAAAATTTGTTGAAGTCGGGTGGAATTCTTGAGGAAAATTCTACCAATGCTTTGATGAAACTGGATTCTGAGTTCATAAGGCATTAAGCTCGCTTATTCTCTCAGCGAGGTGTGGAAAAAATCAGCGATCAGCACGGTCGGTTCAGGGTGAGGAGAGGGGAATTGGAGATAGAATATGAGGGTCCCAATCTTGTTCAGGAATACAACGCGGCCCTCCACTACCTAAACATCGTGGACGGAGCTCAGACCAGACTCGGAAACACGGAATCCGAAGCCATGCCCAAGCGTGTGATGAAGGCGCAGCCAGCTCCAGCCTCCCCTCCGGAACCCTCAGTGGCGCTATCCTACGTAGAGATGGCGAAGATGGAAACCGAACGCGCTCAGCCGCCAGCATTCGACATAGAAGGTCAGGGTCAAAATTCGATGCAAGCACCCGAGGTGTCCTTAGGCAATACCGGGGAAGGAGTCAACGCGTCAGAAGACCTCCTGTTCAAAGCACTGGCTCGTGCGTCTCGACGCCCTGGGCGTGAAAGCGCAGAAGAAAGTTCTGAGGAAAGGAGAGAAGAAAGTGCGGTGCAGAGTGCGGAACGAACTGCAGAGCCTGCGGATGAGCCCAAGCCCTCTTTTCAGGAAAAACCCTTGTTTCAGGATAAACCCACGGAGTCGGAGGGGGCAGTTCCCAAGGAAAAGTACACGGATGAAAAGTTCAAGGGTATTTTGAAGCGTCTGGGCCTTTCAGAGTAGTAAAGTGACGTCCCTGTAATGCAGCATCTTTTAACCAAGCCCACGAAACTCTCTGGCATCGCAAGCTTAATATAGCTTAATTACCATTTGGTAATTAACAGGTTGTAAGAGAATGACGATAGAGCTTCGCCTGGTGAGAGACGGGAAGACGATATTCAGCATTCCGATTGATCCCTCTGGCGAGGGAGCCGACACGGGGAAGCTTGAGCTGGAGGACGATGACATGGAGAGGCTCGCCGACCTCTATTCCGTCGCCGCCAACGAGCGCCGGTTCCGCATAATGCACGAGCTCACCAGGAGGGGAGAGATGAAGCACTCGGACATTCTCCGGATCGCGATGAATCCCAAGTTCGTTCACGACTGCATCAACCCGATGGTGGAGGAGGGCATCGTTATTCACGAGGGGAGGCGTTCGGGTTACAGGCCTTCCAACAAGGGCTTTGCCTACGTGACACTGACTACAGGTCTGAGTAGGATTCTTGAGCTGCTGGAGGAGGAGATGGAG
>VBPK01000192.1 GCA_005877225.1 Nitrososphaerota archaeon | reverse complement strand
ACGGTCTTCACACGCTGAGGGTCATTGCGGTAGACCAGGCGGGTAACAACTCCACCACGCTCGTCACCTTCCGCACGAACGGGCATTCGCTCGCCGCACAGGCTGCCGAGGTCAGAACACTCACCACGTACCTGACGTTCGCGGTGGGGGGGATAGCGGTGCTCGCGGTTGCCGCCGCAGTCGCTTTCTACAGACGAAAGAAGCCTTGGATGTACTAGCGCGTGACCGTCGGCGGCGGTTTGTTTACTTGCTTGTTAACCGCGTCCGCTAGATAGTGGCCCCTCAGAGTGACCTTCACCTCCCTTACCCCTTTCACGCTCAAAACGCTCGACTTGATATCGCTGGCGATTTTCAGCGCGAACATCGGAGGGCAGAAGGCTGCCGTGAGGTGAAACTCCACGTCCACGAAACCATCACGAATGTCAAGCCGGTCGACGAGGTTCATGTCCGTGATCGGGCGGCCGATCTCCGGGTCGATGATCTTCGAGAGCTGAGTCTGAATCTCACTCAGTGATACGGCCTCGGATGTCATTGAATGGTTTTCCCTAGCAGTCTATTTATTCTTTCGGCGGGGGAGCTTTGGGGGAAGAAAAGAAGAATGGTAGACCTCTCCGCCTTCTTGACGTTCGACCTCACTCTCTTCGCCGAGGCCTTCCTCCTCCTCTTCGCCATCCTGGACCCGTTCGGGACCGTTCCGATCTTCATGGCGCTGACTGAAGACCACATCAAGAAGAGGCGGCAGATTGTGCGACAATCGGTGACGCTCGCCTCCGTCATCCTCTACATCTTCGCCTATCTTGGCTGGTTCATCTTTCAAATCCTGGGGATAACCCTGAACGACTTTCGGATAGCCGGAGGGATTGTCCTCTTCATCGTCGCATACGACCATCTAAGCGGGAGGGAGGCGAGAACTCGTAAGCTTGAGGCTGAGGAGGTGGCCGCCTTTCCCATCGCGACCCCACTTCTTGCGGGGCCCGGAGCCATCTCCACGGTCGTCATCCTTGCCAACCCGCCCTTCGGCCCGTTAGTCACATTCGTGGTGATTACCCTCAACGCCGTGCTCGCATTCGTCATACTCAGTCGGAGTGAGCTGGTTCAGCGGCTGCTGGGGATAAACGGCACCAAGGCCCTTACCCGGATAACCGCACTTCTCATCGCTGCGGTTGGAGTCGCCTTCGTACGGCAGGGGATAGTCGAGATCGTGAAGTCACTCGCTTAGGTGAGGCTCGATAGGAAGAGTAGCACTCAGGGTCGTGGTCCGTGGCATCGTCCAGGGAGTGCTGTTCAGGGCCTCGATGAGGGATGTCGCGAGAGCCAACAGGGTGGATGGGTGGGTGAGGAATCGCCCCGACGGAGCCGTCGAGGCGCTTCTTGAGGGGGAGGAGATTGACGTCAAGAAGGTCCTCGACTGGAGCGAGCGCGGCCCTAGCAGGGCAAGGGTCGACTCGGTCACCATTGAAAGGAAGGAGAGGCTCCGCGGCCTTCGAGGATTTCGTATCGTGGGCTAGTGGCTAGCCAAAGGTTTAACCATCTCCGGGCGGCCGCGAAAATACTTTGAAGAAGGTCGCCGTCATCAGGGGTGACGGAACGGGACCTGAACTGGTCGACGCGGCTCTCTCTGTGATCGAAGCGAGCGGCGCAAGGGTGGAGCTGGTGAGTTGCGAGGCGGGGTCGGAGTGGTGGAGCAGGGAGAAGAAGGGGGACACCTTCATTCCCGAAGAGACGTGGCGGGTCCTCGAGGACTCCGACTGCTGCCTCAAGGGGCCCACTACGACGTTCCCTCTTCCCGGAACGCCGAAGAGCGTCGCCGTGAGCATCAGGCAGAAGTTCGACCTCTACGCTAACGTCAGGCCCATCAAGACGTACCCAAATCACACGGGTCCCCTCGGCGAGGTTGACTTCGTGTGTGTTAGGGAGGCGACCGAGGGGCTCTATTCGGGAATAGAGTATCGACTGGACAAGGACGTGGCTATCGCTATCCGTCTCATAACGAGAAACAAGTCAACACGTGTCGTGAGGTTCGCCTTCGAGGAGGCGCGAAAGCGAGGATGGTCGCACGTAATCGCAATTTCGAAGGCCAACATCCTCAAAGTCACCGATGGGCTCTTCCTCGAGTGTGCGAGGAGGGTTGCGAAGAAGTATCCCCGTGTCGAGCTGGAGGACCTATTCATCGACAACTTTGCGCAGCAGCTGGTGAAGAACCCCGATAGGTTCGACAGGTCTATCATCGTCGGGACGAACCTCTTCATGGACGTCCTGTCAGAGGAGGCATCAGGGCTGATAGGAAGCATCGGGATGGTCTACTCGGGCAACTTCGGAGACGACTACGCCATGTTCGAGCCCGCCCACGGCAGCACCCCGAAATACAAAGGGCTCAACAAGGTCAATCCTACGGCCACGATCCTCTCGGCCGCCTGGATGCTCGACTACCTGGGTGAGAAGGGACCTTCGAAAGCGATCTTTGACGCAACCTTGAAGGTAATCGCAACGGGGAAGGACATCACATACGACATCGGCGGGAAGGCGGGAACTCGCGAGATGGCCAAGGCCATCGCGAGGCTCCTTTAGATTGGCCGTCCTTCGCGAGGCTCCTTTAGATTGGCCGTCCTTCGCGACAGCGCCCTAAGAACCGGTATCGCAATCAGGGTGCCGGCAATCGTGAAGAAGGCTCTCTCGACCGGGTACACATAGAAGATTGTCGCCCAGAGAGATGGGAACCTGGACGGAGGGATGACAGCGTTGATTCTCCCGAGCACGTTTTCGTAGAGAACGCTTCCCGCCACGTGCGCGCTCATCGTGGAGAGGAAGACAGTCGAGGCGATGAAAAGCCATCGGAATTGGTCCTTTCCCTTCCTAGCTACGAGAGCCCAAACGACACCCATCCCCACCACAGAGAGAAGGTGCATCCAGAGAAAGGGAACTTCCGTTGAACCCACAGAGATTAAACTCCTGGAGAGAGGGTCAACTGTGAAGAGCGCTATGAAGAGAAGGGGGAGCGCGAGTGATTCCTTGATCCTTCCGGTGAAGGAGAGTCCAGCGGTCGCGGCAGCGACGGCTCCTGGTACGAAGTCGAGTCCGTCGAAGATGACCGGCCTGCCGAGCAGGAAGTCGAGGAATGTGCCGAGTGTTACGGAGAGCGCCCCCACATAGGGACCGAAGAGCATTCCTGCGAGCGGGCTGAACGTCTCTCCTAGGGTGAAGGTGCTGCTGATCCCCACGTACGCCGAGACTGGGAACAGCCTCGTTATGGAGTATACCACTGCAAAGACCGATGCGTACGCGATCCTTTTGGAAGTCCCTGCTGTGCGTAGCATACCAGTCATCGAATTCGTGCGCTTAAAGTTTTATTCGGTTTTTCATCGTCTCCCGTGTCGTACCGGTAAGTTAAACCGGTACCACAGTTCTTCGGGAAGAATTTCCCGAACCCCCAGAAAACGCTGTGATGACGAAGAGTGCGGACCCCGGTTGTGTTCGAGGGTACAAAGTGTTGAAGAGATTCCAAACGGCGTCAGCTCCCGAGATACAAGCCCACCTGTCGCCCGACCGGAGGGCCGTCAACGAGACCGTTGCAAGAACGATTCCCATGAACAGTCCTTCGACAACCGTTCTTGTTCCGCAACTAGTTGTGGCACGGGCGCAATTTCTCCTGCATATGGGAGAATTGCGAATGATCCTCCCGAAAGCATCGATCCCGACTGAACACCATGAGTTTTACGAAACTGATCAAGTCGAATTGAGTTCGAATGACCGATGCTCAACGGGCCCGGTAGGGTCCATCCTGAACTGGTTCGAAGTGGATCCCAGTGGCCGGGTGACTGATAGGCTGGTAGGCGATTCGCATAAATAACGAGAGTCCTTGGCTCGGACCATGCCCGAGTACGCGGTGCTTCAGTCACACCCACCCGATAACTGTCCCATGACCAACAAGGCAGTCAGGGAGTTCTTAAAAAACCAGTTCCCAAAGAATCCGGCAATAGCCAAGAAGCTCGGTATCAAAGTCAAGCAGGAGCTCCATCTCGATCCGGACCATCAGGCCTTCATTCTGTTCGAAGCGCCCAACGCCGAGGCTGTCCGAGATTATCTCGTGCAGGGAGGGTACGTGCATTTCTCGCGCCTCAGTTTCCATCTCGTGACGCCCATAGCTGAACTCCTGAAGCAAGTAGATGATATGCCGACCATCTACTAGACCTTCTCTTCTTTTTCTTCGGTGGGATGTCGGGTGGGATTCGAGCACCATTCCGAATTTTGACACATTGCACGAAATCGGATTCGCAGACCCGGACAGCTTCAACGGAACCTACGATTCTCTCTCCCTCTCAAAACTAGGGCCGAACTAACACTTTCTTCTCCGAGGGCAATCCCCCGCTGGGAGTCGAATCCTTTTGCCACTGAAAGGAAGAAGAAGGAACCCAATTTCGGGGCGGTGAAAGTTTTTAGCCTCCGAAGGACGCTGGGAAATCGTGTCGGGCTCAGACGCAGAAGTGAAGAAGGCGGCGGAGCTCAAGCTCTGGCTGGAGTCTCGGATAACCGAGCTTCAGGA
>VBPK01000191.1 GCA_005877225.1 Nitrososphaerota archaeon | reverse complement strand
TGACTATTTTCTCCCTTACGTAGGAGGATGCCGAGCCGCTCGAGGTCGCGATAATCGTCACCATCCCCGCCGCGATCGCGTACTTCACGGGAACCCCCAGGGCGACCAGGGCCGGCGTCGTGATCAGGGAGCCACCCAGGCCAACGAGCGAACCGAGGAGCCCCGCCAAGATGGAGAGCAGGAGGACGGTTATCACATCCACCATGATGGAGAGAGCACAAACGGCCTACTTGGTCGTGGTGTTAAGCCTTGTCCGGTGCACCTGCCCGCACCACCGGGGTGCTGCTAGCCCTGGAATCGAGACTTGAGATTTCCGTTCCAGATCCGGGCGGCTAGATATCCCGCCGCGGCTCCGCTCACGACGCCGAAGATCAGGATTGTCAGCGCGATGCTCAAGTCGCTGGGGACGAGTTTCGCGACCACCGCGGTCGAGTAGTAAGCCACCACGCCCGTCGTGGCGGAACTCAGCGAGAGGGTCGCCACGAGTCGCCCCGCCTTGGCCTCGGAGTTCCTGACCTTCAGCAGCGAAGCGTAGGCGTCTACCTGGACCCCGAAGAAAAGCGCGAGGAGGAGGCTGAATGGCGCGAGTGAGAGCTTGACCGGCGTCTGGAGCAGCCCGTTTACCATCTCGACGTAAGTCGCGCCTCCCCTCCCCAGTATCAGGAAGCTCAGCCCGACGAGGAGCGCCTCGAAGATAACAAGGAAGTCGGCCGTCGGACTAGGAAGGAAACCCTTCACGAGGAAGATCATCACGCCGAAGAGGCTGGCAGTCGCGACTCTCCTCGACCTAGAAGCCAGCGAGAATCACTCCAGAGACATCCTGCTCGCGCGTCAGCGTGGACGATGGGCGTTTGATTAACGTTAGTAGCCTCGGAGCATTAATAAGTCAAGGCAGTCTCAAGGTGGTTCTTCCGTGCAGACCCAGAAGGAGAGAGTTAGCTCGGGGAGGATACTTGAGGTGGCGAGCAGGCTCTTTCGCGAAAAGGGATACTCGAACATCTCGATACGGGATGTCTGCAGGCAGGCGGGGACGACCCCGCCGATGATCTACTACTACTTTGGAAGCAAGAAGGGTCTCTTCAACGCGGTCGTGAGCCACAAGCTCACCGTGAAGGAGTTCGTCAACAAGCTCAGGGAAAGAGCGAGCGCCAGCAGCCCGAGGCAGGGGATAGTCAATTTCATAGAGACCTATCTGACCTCCTTCCCGGAGGGCGCCTTCGACCCTGGGCTCTACATGAGGGACACGGGGCAGCTGGACCGGGAGAGCGCGGAGCGGATAAACAAGGAACTGGACGAGATACACTCTGTCGCGACCTCTCTCGTGGAGGCAGGCGTGAAGAAGGGAAATTTCAGGACGGTCGATGCCTCCGGGGCGGCGGACTGCCTGATCGGGATGCTCAACCACGTTGTCTTTCAGAAGATCCACTTTTCAAGGTCGTCGGACCTTGAGGCTGCTCAGAGCTTCATCTCTGACTTCTTCTTCAAGGCTCTGCGGTAATGTGGCGGCGGCAGGAATCACTGTCTTGACGGAATCACTCGCGGTTAACTTATAAGAGGTCAGCGGAGCGCCCACAAAAGGTCGGCACACCACTTGACGAAGGAAATCACGAACTTCGAGGATTTCATCAGGCGGATCCTGAAGATAGTTTTCTGGGTCCTCCTCTTTCTACCTCTAGTAGGCGTGCCCGTCTACTACCTCCTGGACACGGTCTTTCATTTCGGGGTCGACGTCTTCGGCTTAATCACGGTGCACCCTGACCAGCTGATCAGCCTCCAGCTCCAGCTCATCAGCACGGAGCCCTTCCACAGCCTCTTCATCTGGACCACCTTCCCGGGTTTCACCTTCGCGGCCCTCTTCGTGACCTTCTTCGCGATGCTCTGGGAGAGGAAGCTCCTCGCCAAGATGCAACTCAGGGTCGGACCGCAATACGCGGGGAAGTACGAGGGTATCCTGCAGATGGTCGCCGACCTTGTCAAGTTGCTCTTCAAGGAACTCGTGACGCCCAACTCTGTCGACAAGCCGATCTTCTGGTCAGTCCCCTTCGCCTCGATGGCAATCGCCGGCGCCCTCCTCTCGCTTGTCCCGCTCGGCCCGAACACATACCTCGCCGACCCCCCGATCGGCGTGATCATGATCTTCGCGATCATCGGCTTCTTCCCGATTGTCACACTTCTCGCGGGGTGGGCGAGCAACAGCAAGTATCCTTTCCTGGGCGGTCTCAGAGCACTGCACCAGATGATCTCCTACGAGATTCCGTTGATCCTTTCCCTGCTCGGGGTGGTGATTCTCTCCGGCACGCTTGACATAATGAAGGTCGTAGTTTCCCAAGAAGGCATATGGTACATTCTCTTGCAACCGATAGGCGCGATAGTCTTCTTCATCGCTTCCCTCGCAGAGCTTGAGAGGATTCCCTTCGACCTCCCGGAGGCCGACACCGAGCTCGTGGCGGGGTGGGTAACCGAGTACACCGGGATGGGATTCGGCGCGGTATTTCTGGGAATCTACATCAAACTCTACGCCCTATCAGGGCTCTTTACGGCCTTCTTCCTGGGCGGATGGCTCGGGCCTTCCTTTCTCCCACCCGAGCTTTGGTTCCTCCTCAAGACCTTCTTCGTGATGACGGTGATGCTGATTCCGAGGGGAACCATGCCGAGGATAAGGATAGACCTGATGATCCGGGCAGGATGGACGCGCTTGCTGGTACTATCGTTCGCCAATATCTTTCTCACGATGCTGCTCGTCTCCCTCGGCATCTTCCGCATCGGGGCGCTCTAAATGGGAACAGCGTCTTTCGTGAAGGGTGTCTTGGTCGCGACTTGGGCGGGTGCACGCCACTTCTTCCGTCCCAGGATGACACTCAGATACCCGGAGCAGAAGCTCGACCTTGAGGGCCCGGGATACCGATACGACCCGAAGACCGGGACGGGTCTCCCCGGCTTCAAGGGGAGGCATATCCTATACTTCGACAAGTGCACCGGCTGTCAGCTGTGTGCGATCGCGTGCGACGGCGTCGCGGTCGCAATAGAGATGCAGCCCCTCCCGAAGGGAAAGGCTCAGAACAAGAAGGAGATCTGGCCGGCTGTTGACTATGGAAGGTGTGTCCCCACTTGGACGCCTGTAGCAACTTCGAACGGGATCGTTCCGATCGAGAGGATTCACGTGGACGACAGAGTCCTGACGCACACCGGGAAGTTCAGAAGGGTGAGTCAGGTCTTTCGTCGGGAATACACTGGTCGAATCTACACATTCAGGACGCTCGGAAACGCCGAGCCACTAACCGTAACAGAAGGGCATCCGGTCCTGGTTCATACACCTGGAGGCCTCAAATGGAGAATGCCGGACCAGATAAGATATCAAACGTATCTCACGAGACCAATAATGAAGGAGGCTCTAATCCCGCGCGAACTCCAATACTCATACGGGCTCAAGCATCCTTCACTTAGAGGAGGTTACTCTACTGTTAGTTTGCCTGTGCTCCAGTTTGCTCAAGGACATTCTCCCAGTGCCATTAGAATGACAGGGGACATGATTCTCTCTCCAGTAATCGACATCTCCGTCAAAACTGTCGCGGACCTTGAGGTGATGAACCTAGAGGTGGAGGAGGACAACAGCTTCGTCGCTTCCAATCAGGTCGTCCACAACTGTGTGTTTTGCGGCTTATGCGTCGACCCAGAAACCGAAGTTGCAACAAATCCCGGACTGAAGCCTATCAAGAATATCAAAGTTGGAGAAAGGGTTCTCACCCATACAGGAGTTTACAGGAGTGTCTCGAAGATTTGGAGATTCTCGTACACAGGGCCCATCTACGAGATTAAGGCAATGGGGAAGCCTAACTCGTTATTGTGCACCTCGGACCACCGGTTACTGACTGTTAAACGACCATCTTCGAAGAAACGTGACAAGAGACTTCTTAGGGTGACGGAGCCCGTGGCGATGGTCCTTCCAAAGGACGTGAAGGCAGGAGACTATCTTCTGACACCGATACCAAAAAAGGTCATTCGTCTCAGGAACTTCAGGGTGAAGTGGGATAGCAGCACGGGAGTGAAAGTAATGAACCTGCGGACTGAACCTGATCTTTTCAGGCTGATTGGCTACTACTTGGCGGAGGGTTCTATTGGCGAAGGAAGTCGGGTCGTTTACCTGAGTTTTGGAAGTTCTGAGCAAGAGCTAGTCGAAGATGCTCGGGGGCTCCTCCGCAGGTATTTCGGGAAAGAACCGTATAGCCAGAAGCTGGCCCATCACGTCATCAATGTGCGACTCGGACTGACGTTTGCAATGCTGTTCTTCATGAATTTCGGACGAGGGGCTGCGAACAAAACTCTTCCTGATTGGGTTTTCTTCGCTAGTAGAGAGAGGCAGGTGCAATTGATAAAAGGGATGTGGCTCGGAGACGGTTGCGTCGTTAGGCAATCCAGACAGAAATACCTGAACATTACAACCACCTCGAAAGTCCTCGCATACCAACTGCAGACAGTGTTGACTAGGCTCGGTGTCGTCTCGGCAATTCATTGTGAGATAAGAAAAAACAGACTCCCTGCCTACCGACTGAATGTATTTGGAAGGTGGGCGGTCAAGCTCGCGAGAATGATGGGAATTCCGTTCGATCACAATCCGAGCAAGTTTGTTGATAAGTTTTTGATGAACGAAGATTATGTTTTCTCCCCAATCGAATCAATTAGCAGTTCGCAAGTCGCGAACCGCGAGGTGATGGACATTACAGTGGAAGACGACCATACTTTTGTTGGG
>VBPK01000190.1 GCA_005877225.1 Nitrososphaerota archaeon | reverse complement strand
TCACCCCCACGTCTAGCGGGGCGAGCAACCACCTCGTCTTCACCGCGACGAACGTCGGTGGCACGGCCGCGAACATCACAGACGTCTTCGTCTTGGACCCCAGCGGCGTCACGCACACCTACGGCTTGGGGTTTGGTGGCTCGAACACAACGCCCGCCCTGCCCGGAGGCGTTACGCCGCAGAAGACGTCCGCGTCGTACGACACGGGCATCACGATCGTGCCGGGAACTTACACGATAAAGGTCATCACCCACAGAGGAAACGCCTACACCGCCACCTATCCGCCGGTTCCGACGAGTTTCGCCTCCTCGACAGGCTCCCTGACAGTCGACCTCTCCTCTTTCAGATGGGTTCAGCTGACGGGGACTAGCTCCATCACCCAGGAGAATTACGTCGCGAACTGCAACGCCGCCCTGTGCGGAGTCGGATTCTCATCCTCCGTAACCTCCGGAGATACGCTCGTCTATGCCTTGGGATGGCCCAACCACGCCGCCCCTGCGACTCCCACTGACACCCGTGGCAACACCTTCACTCTCGGGGCATCCAACACAGTCTCGGCGTCGAGCGGTAATCCGCCAACGCTCGTCCAGAGCAAGTACACCTCGAACTGCGCCTCCTCGTTGTGCGGTCTGGGATTCACCTCGAACGTCGCGACGGGAAACACGCTCGCTTTTGCTCTCGGGTGGGTGAATCAGAGTCCGCCATCGACACCGACAGACACTCTCGGTGACACATACACGCTTGGGGTATCGAACTCTCTGATGGGCCCTGCGCCTACGCTCGTCCAGAATAACTTCACGACCTGCAACTCCACCTCATGCGCTCTGCAATACTCCAACCCGGTCTCCACCGGCAACACCCTCGCCTTCGCGCTGGGGTGGTACGGCCAGAGCCCGCCCTCGACACCCACCGATACCCGCGGGGACACATTCACGCTCGGGGTATCCAACTCGGTCTCGGCTGCGGGTCTTAATCCGCCCGCGCTCGTCCAGAAGAACTACAACTCGAACTGCAACTCCGCCTCGTGCGGGCTGGCATTCACCTCGAACGTCGCAGCGGGGAACACGCTCGTCTTTGGGTTGGGCTGGTCTGTCGCCGCGCCGTATTACGTCCCCATCACACTCACGAACAACCAGGGGTCTGCCACACCGGCCACCTTCCAGCAGAAGATTACGTGGAACCCCTCCACCTACTCGGCCTACGAATCATCGACCTTGGGTAACATCCGCTTCTGCGCTGACTCCGCTTGCGCCACGACTCTCAACGCGTGGATCGAATCGTGTACGCCCTCTTGCACGACGAGCGCGACCTCCGCGACGGCGTGGGTCAAGCTGACATCGGCGATAGCGGGGAGTGGCGGCACGAAGACGATCTACATGGTCTTCCAAGCCACCACAGTGGGCTTCGACGGCAACTTCTGGGGAGAGGCCCCTACCATTCCCGGGACTTACGGCCAGAACGACAACGGGGCGAACGTCTTCACATTCTACGACAACTTCGCGGGGACATCACTCTCCGTCAAGTGGACGGTCGTCAAGAGCTCAGGCGGCTCAGTCACGGTCAACAACGGGGCCACGTTCACGACCGCCGCTTCCACCGACTACGTGTACGCCGAATCCGCGACCCAGACGTATCCTCAGGTCGCCGAGTCTTACATGGTGTCTAGGGGCGGCACTACAGCCCCGTCGCTCGGCGTCACGACGTCCAACTCGGTCAATAGCGGCTTCTACCCTTACAACGGCTACATAGTCGTCCTGTTCAGGTTCAGCGGCGTAGACTACCTCGCCCTGGGCTCCGAGATCTCCACTGGCTCAACTACGGTGTCGTCCCAGGCAGGAGTGCCGTTCAACGCAGGAATTTGGCAAATCATCTGGTCGTCGACATCGGTCCAATCGGCCACCGATGGGTCCGTCTCCCTCTCCGGAACCAGTGGCACCCCAGCTATCGCGAACTATGGGATCTACGTCGGCCAGGCCAACAACAGCCCCGGCAGCAATGTGGTGCAATGGGGAAGGATGAGAGCGTACCCCCCAAGCAACGTGATGCCCTCCACATCGTTCGGTAGCGTTGGGGGAGGCAGCAATGCCCCCTCCAGCATCAGTGACACGCTCGGTGACGCCTTCACCCTCGGGGTCTCCAACTCAGTGGCGGGCCCCGCGCCCACGCTCGTCCAGAAGAACTACAACTCGAACTGCAACTCCGCCTCGTGCGGTCTGGCATTCTCCTCGAACGTCGTCTCGGGAGACACGCTCGTCTTTGGCCTGGGTTGGTACTCCGCCCCGAACACCTACGCTCCAGTTACCCTCACGAACAACCAGGCCTGCGCGCTCGGACTCGACGGTTCGGCTAGCGGAAGTGGGGCTCAATCGGCTACCGCAACTCTGACAACAACTTGCCCCCCGGATGTGATTTATGTCTCGCTGGCGGTGGATGCAGGGTCAATTAACGCCCCAACGGCAACAGGTCTGACATTTTCTTTGAGGGGCACGCAAACGTCCGCGAACAATGTTGGGAAGGTCAATACATATTACGCGATCGCAAACTCGGCCCTTTCATCGAAGCTAATTTCAGCTACCTCCTCCGGTAGCTCCGCTCTAACGATAATCGCTTGGGGAATTTCTGGGGCAAACACTGCGAGTCCCTTCGACCCGCACTCGGGGTTCCCGGCTTCCGCGTCGGGAACAGGAACCGTCTCCAGCGTAACCATCTCCACCACCAACACCAACGATTTCATTCTCGGTGCAAACGTCGATAACAGCCCGGGGCAAGCTTCAACCGCGCCGTCTCCGTTCACGCTGATCGCGACGCTCGGGTCCTCCTCGTTTTTCATGGAGGGTTCTGCGGACTATGAAACTGTCAGTTCCGCCCAGGCCAATCTCGCTGTGAGGATAAACGGTGGGGCTGGGGTCGGAAACTGGGGGATCATTGCTGATGCCATACAAGGGTCGGGGATAGCCGTCGATAACACGGCGACTTCGAATGTAAGCTCCGATGGTTCCGGACACATAACCATATCTTTCACGGTTGGCACCGGAACGAACAGGCTGCTCATCGTCGGCGGGACGGTCGACAACGTCGCGATTACCGGCGTAACCTACGCCGGAACGCCCCTAACGCTGGCAGTTTCAGACGCGATACAGCCTTTTGCCTCAATATGGTATCTGGTAAGCCCTCCGAGTGGGACCGCCAGCGTTGTCGTGACCACTACTGCGTCGAAGCGCGCAGTCATTGGAGTGATCTCGTTCACTGGGGTTGACCAGACCACTCCCGTCCCGACAACGGCCAAGAATGACAATGGGAACGGGGTCACCTCTCCAGCCACCGTGAGCATAACGAACGCGAACGCGAACGCTTGGGTTATGGACGTTGTCGGGGACGGAAACAGCGCTGGTTTTACAAACGGGGCATCTACGACGACACAGTGGAACATAATATCCGGTACTTCAAATTCGGGTGCATCGAGCAGGAGCGGGCCGCTGGGAGCAAACACAGTCACCGCTTTCTCTTGGACGCTTGGGACCGCTGATGCGTGGAATGACCTTGCTGTGGAGATAAAGCCATCGGGAGGCACGAGCGCTCCCTTCCAGCAGCAGATCATCTTCAATCCCTCCACCTACTCGGCCTATGAGGCTTCGAACCTGGGTAACATCCGATTCGCCGCCGACTTCGCTGGCGCGACCCCGCTCTACGCTTGGCTCGAGTCCTGCACCCCCTCCTGCACCCCGACGGCAACGTCCGCTACTGTGTGGGTGAAGCTGACTTCGACCATCACCGGTGGAGGGGGGACGCTCATCATATACATGCTGTTCTACCCTCTCTCAACAAACTTCGACGGTGTCTACTGGGGAGAGGCGCCTGGCCTGTCGGGATCGTACGGACAGTACGACAACGGTGCGAATGTGTTCGGTAATTACTGGAATTTTGCAGGGACGAGCTTGCCTAGCGGATGGTCTTCTTCCACTACCGCATCCGTAAACAATCAGTTATCCATCTCAGCGGGTTCTGTTTATACCAATTCAGCCGTCTTCCCGTCTTTGAATCATGAAGTGGAGATGTACGCAAAATACACTTCGCTCAACAGTGGTGGTTATTCTGGTCTGACGCAGTCTAATTCTCAAGCACCCCAAGGTAGTAACGCTGGAAGTGCCGCAGAGATACTCTGGCAGACTAATTCTGGTAGTAATATCATCAATGCTTGGGCGGCAGACGGTACTGCTGCGAGTTATAATCTACAGGGTGGCGTTTCGTCCGGCTTTACCCCAACGCTGAATACCTTCTATGTGCTAGGCTCATTCGTAACTTCTTCCCAGGTCGTTGAGACTAGGGATTACGCAACATTGCTGTCAGCGAGCGGGACATATAACACGAATCAGTACATAATCTTGGGATACTACAGAGGAAGTAGTGCTGGCGCGACATCGATTAATCCGATAACCATCCAGTGGACTCGCACCCGAGCCCTCCCTCCGAACAACGTGATGCCTTCAACGTCCTTCGGCAGCGTGACGGCAGCCAACACATTACCCTCGGTCGCTGACACTCTAGGAGACCCCTTCACGCTGGGAGTCTCAAATTCGGTTGGATCAGGCTCCTATATCTATTACTCCTACATCTGGTATGGCGCAGCTGGAAGTTCGGCCGCAGACACGATAACCGCGACCTTCCCTTCAGCCGCGACCGCCTCGGTCTCGATTTATGAACTCCGCGGGGCAATTACCCAAGGGCTGGCTACGTCGACTGGGAGCTCCTCCTCCGGCTCGACGGCCCTCGCTGTGACCTCCTTCACGCCGAGCGCCAACTCATTCGTGATCGGGAACGCGGAGACGTCCTCCGGTTCCTCCTCCTTCACCGCGGGGAGCGGTTACACGCTCAGCGGGACCTGCTCCTCGGCGTACGGATGCGGCGAGTCACAGGCGGGCGTGGGATCCGCGACGACGGTGCCGTTCACCCTCGGGACGTCCGCTGCCTGGGTGGAGTCGGCGATCTCTTTCGCCCCCTACACTTACTACTCCTACATCTGGTATGCAAACGCAGGCAGCTCAGGCCCCGACACGATCACCGCTTCCTTCACGGCCACGGTGACGGGCTCACCCTCCATC
>VBPK01000189.1 GCA_005877225.1 Nitrososphaerota archaeon | reverse complement strand
CGTTGACGGCGATCAGGAACTTGTCACTGCTGTAGCCGATGTAGGGTTGGTCGGGAAGCGTATTGGATGAGGCGGGCGAGCAGTTTGAGTATGGTGTAGCTGGATTGCAGTTTGCTATGACACGGTATATGAACCAAACACCGGTGGGATCGTTCGTTGCAGTGACCGCGAAGTTCACCCGGTTCACATCGAAGACGTCGATGATGGATGCGTAGAACCTGTCTGCTGCCTTGTCATAGAGGACCTGAGGGTCGCTCATTCCGATTCCTAGAGGGCCTCCCCTGACAGGGAGGAACCAGAAGTCGGAGAGGGAGAAGGTCGTGACGTGCACCCCGTTGTTCTTCCAGATTGTGCCCGCAAGGTTGACCATCTGGACGACGAACTTGGAGCTCGCAGCGAGGCCCATGTCGGGAGGCGTGCAACGGCAGGGGTTGGGGTTGGTTCCGGGTGTCCCCGCGAAGTCCTTCACTATGTGGATGAGCGACTGGGAGCCCGGCGTGACGATGGTAAACCCACCAGCCGCGGACTGTGCTTGGGTGGATGGAGAAAACGGTGGCAGGCTGAGCGGGGCGGCGATGCCTTCGCTCGGGAGGGGCAGGGCGCCAACGTCAACCTCGCCGATGAACTCTGCCTGGGTGTTTGTGAGCTGCTCCGTGGATGTCGTAGTGCCGGCGCTTGCGCTTGTCGTCACGGCTGTGACGCTGGGAGAGAAGACAACGGGAAGGGTGAGGAGAGCGATGAAAGTCATGGAGAAGAGAATCGATTTTTCTTGTTTGAAGTTCTGCATCAAGAAAGGGTAATCCGGTACCATTTAACACATCGGGAAGATTCTCATCTAATATCTTCATGGTACAACTCTCTTGTTTGTTCTCCGCCTCTATGCCCACAATACCGGTGCTCCAGGTTTCCTGCACTCGCCCTTTGAAACCCTCATATCTTTGCCTCGTGCTGCTCTCATGATACGAGGACCACGATAAGATGAGCGATTCCCTACACGCTTCGAGCCGGGTTTTGGTGAGAGAGAAGATTCCAGGCTCCGCCGTCGACGGCCTGGTGGAGTTTTTGGAGAAATACTACCTGACTCCGGCTCTTCATGCCTCTAGAATAGATTCGTACTCAAAGAGAGGTCCCGGGGCAGAGCGAAACTTCGAGCTGAGCTGGCGGACAGGGGCACCCGCGGCTGCCAGCGTCCCTCGGCCTCAGCAGTTCTCCATATCCGTCCGCCTGACGATCGGGCTTGACGGCGTCGCGATTGACTTTGGCGGGGTCAATCCTGCCACACCTCCGGACGAGGAGGCCCGTCGACGCATCGGAGATGAGGTCGAGCTGTTCGCAACAACCTTCCTCGCGAGGGCGAAGAAGACGAGTCTCTACTTCGTCTTCTCTCTCGGTGAGGAGAAGAGCATGGAGGCGCCGGAGGCCGCAAGAGGCAGCATGAGTCGCGAGGTGCGCAAGCGAATCTTCGCGGGTAACACTGCCAATCTCTTCCTGGTGATGATGCTCCTCAACTTCGTCCTCTTCATATTCCTCGGTTCTTACGCGATACTCGCCATCGTTGGGGCGCAGGCTCTTCTCCTCTTCTATTCCGACAGGCTGGTGCTCGGATCCGGGAACGTCAGACCAGACAAGGACCGCCCCGAGGTCGCGGTCGTGAGGGTGACCTCCACTCCTGAAGTCGGGGAGATTCTCGCGAAGACGGGAGAAGGCTTGCTGTCGCCAATCAGAGGGGAGCTTGGGAGGGCAATCTCGGAGAGAACGATTCAAACCCCTGAGACGAAGTCAAAGATTCACGATATCCTGGTCCGAAATCGAGTCCCGTGCTCACTGGATGACATCGAGATTACCGTCAGGAGCCCCTATCCCATTGTGCGGGCGGCGGCCGAGAAGTTCCACCTGCCGGTCCCCAAGATAAGCATACTGAACACCCCGCTGGACAACGCGGCGGCAACGGGCATCTCCTATGGCCGTTCGTCCATTTCAATAACGGCGGGTGCCCTGGAGGACCTCGACGATGACCAGCTGACTTCCGTGATCGGCCACGAGCTGGGCCACGTCAAAGGGCGTGACCCCCTCGTCCTATTCTTTGCCACCATGGCCATCTACTTGGGAGGGCCTTACCTCTGGGCGCCCCTCGTGCTCCGTCTGGGTTTCTTCTACTACTTCGTCGCCTTCGGCCTGGTATACACGGTGGGAAAGTTTCTCGAGACTAGAGCGGACACTCAGTCTATGGTCGTCCTCGGAAACCCGAGCGTGCTGGCTTCGGCGCTCACCAACATCGGGTTCAGACAGCTCTACTTCGAGCGTTATTCTCGTCGTTACAGGATACTAGACTGGCTGAGATTCGACCCTCACCCACCGATATACTTCCGGGTGGGTAGACTTTCGAGGTTTGCATCCAAAGGAGGACAGGTCAAGCACGCGCTCCTCGTCTCCATAAGAGATTGCGTCGCCGGTTTCTTCGGGGCGCTGATCGGGATGGGTTAACACCTGCGAAACTCACCGCGGCATCGCTGATTCCGGCGCGTCATCCTACGCGGTGTCAGGGAAGATTGAAGGAAATTACGCACCTATGATACCTATCATAAGTAAGTTCACGGCTGAGTACTCGCAGATCCCGAGGATAAGCGAACGGACGAGGATTCCGCAGTCCAACATCACCGCCCTGGTCAACCAGAACGAGGAGGGGACATTCTGGATCTTCGGGAACGCCTACGTGAATGTCCTGAAGGTGAACCTGCTTCTCGTCCGGACGTTCCCCTTAAGGTATGAAGGGTTCCCCTTGACGGGGTGTCACTGATCATTACGCTCGTTTCAGCATGCAATCCCTTGAGCGATGCAGCAGAGCCTCTGCAATCCACTTAACCTCCCGAGCGGGCATGCGCCGATATGTTTATTAGTTATTACGTTATAACAACGCTGATGTCCACTCTCTTTGAAGGCAAGATCAGGCGGTTGGGGAACTCGATGGCGGTGATAATTCCCAAGGAAATTCTAGAAGAAACAGGGGCAAAGGAAGGAGATGTGGTGAAGCTCGCCGTTCCCATACCAAAACAGAGGCGCAAGGAGGTCCTCAAGAAGATGGCTGGTATCGATGCCCAGTCTGAACCGTTCACCCGAGAGAAGCGTGATAGGTTCTAGTGCTGCTTGATACGAGTGTAGTTGTGGAGATATTCAGAAGTCCGGCCGGGTCCGCGCGCTTCAGAAAGATCGTGGCGGAGGTCGGAGACGAAGAAACATACGTCTCCATGGTCCAACTCGCTGAGATAGCCGATTGGGCAACGAAGAATGGCGCTCCTCCTCAAAGCAGGGTGGACGCAGTCAAGGAGTTCGCACGAATAGTTCCGCTTGACGAGCGAATATGCCTCAACGCGTCGGAGATAAAACATCGAAGACGAAATGCAGAACACGGCGATTTTGGGTTGATTGACGGGATTATCCTAGCGACAGCCCGTTCGATTGGTCAACGCGTTTTGACGATCGACAAAGACTTTTCTGGGGAAAGTGATTGTTTAGTTATTTGAGCTTCTGTCATCGTCTTCGGTGCATCGCCGACAATTGACCTGACTCGCAAGAATCAGCTGAAGAGAATCGCTTGATTCGCTCAGCTACCGATCGTAAGGTTTCCCTTCAGCACTTGTGGAATCCCTCCTCCTCTCGGCAAGCCCTGAGAGCTTCTCCTCTGCCGCTAGCGTCGCGTCGTGCGTCAGCGCCGCGATTAGTTTAAGCTCGGACTTGGTCTTCTTGGAAAGCTTCTTCACGGTCAATCACCCTTCAAGGTTTCTTGGGCGGGCCTGCATCGCCCAGGAAAGCGGCGTGAGCAGTGACCTTCCTAACTTCTCGAGTGGACGGGTCTATCGGCCCCTGACAGCAGGAGGGACTCGTGCAATCCACCTTCAGAACACACTATGGGTTTGGCCCCCACCGGGCCCGTTCAATTATCGAGGAACTCAGGTGATTTCGGTCTCAGACACAATTCGACCCATTCTCGGGCCAAGATTTCAATCAGACTGATTCGTCTCAAGAGCCACGGCCTTGGGACGACTTCGTAGAAGTCGTAGGACTCGGACAAGCGCTTCAATAGGTCAGGTGTCTCTTCCCATGGGACTCGCCCGTAGACTGTGATGATAGTGGGATGTGACTTCTCTATCATCTCCAGTCCTCCTTTGAGGACGGTCATTTCCGCGCCGCTCACGTGAATCTTCAGAATATCGATTCTTGCCCGACCAAGCGAGTCGAAGACACTGTTCAAAGAGGTGCATTGAACACTGATAGAAGGTCCCTGTCTCTCAAAATAAGTCGAATGTGTTTGGGGCTCAGACGGTGGAGACAGCTGCAGCGATGTTTCACCGTCGCTATCTGATACGGCCATCTCTTTGACGACCACGTTCCTGAAGGAATTCGAGTCAACAGACCTCCTGAGGTAGGAACAATTCAGCGGCTCGGGCTCGAACGATACGACTATTCCAGATGTGCCGACCCGGCTGGCGAAAAGAAGCGTGTAGTAACCGATGTTCGCTCCGACATCGATAACCTTCATTCCTGGCTTGGCCAGGTTGAGAGCGAGAGAGGTGAGGGCGAGGTTGAGCCAACCCGTCGTTCCTATTGAAACACCGACTGGAGAAAGATCGTCTGGATTGAGGTAGATTTTCAAACCACGAATTGTCTTTGGAGTCTCCCTGAATCTCTCTTTGACCCTCATCCATTCTCTTTTACGCCTCTCGTAAACAAGCGTCGGGTAATTGTTGCCGAAAGGTACTCTGATCAAATCTCCGGGGTGCCTGATGGTCATTGACTCACCAAACGCGGCTCAGGCGGATCCCTCGGAATCCACATTGAGGACCCATTCAAGCGTGGACCACCGGGCCCGCGCTTCGATTCAAGCGTACGAGTGTGTGGAACCTGAGCAACGGTAAGCTCTAGCTGGGATCCTTTGGCCGAGTTCCTTTACGATGAGAAACCCATAAATGAATTACATGGGACTGAGGCGCTGACAGCCAATGATTACCGGGGTGGGATCCGTCGCAATCCTCGCCCACGACGCAAAGAAATCGGCGGAATGGTATCGCGACAAACTGGGTTTTGAAATTGTCGGAATTGAAGGACACACCGTCTTCGTCAGGCTGTCATCCCGGAGGCCTTGGCCGCCGGCTCCGAAATGCACTCAATCTTGTCTTTTACGACCAAAAGCTATTCTCAGACCGCCGAGGGGGCACGCTCATAATCTTTGATGGTTTGCGCGAAAGGGACCGGTCAAGGACCTGAACCTAACCACCGCAACAGATATGCTTATTTAGTGCCATTATGGTATTAATGGTAGAATGGTGGAAGCCATAACGACGATAGACAAGGCGGGGAGGGTGGTGATTCCCAAGGAGATTAGGGATCGGATGAACCTTGCGGAGGACAGCGCGCTTCTCGTGGCGGAGACGGACGGAGGCGTCCTGATACTGAAGAAGCTCGACATAAAGGAAATCGCAGACCGACTCAGAGTGGAGCTTAAGGGGAAAGACGTGGATGAAGTAGCAAGGAGGATCGAGACGGAGTCGAATGATCGGGTCAGAAGGGGAGAGCGCCCCAAGGCGCTTCGTGGTTGATACAAACGTCTCCGTCGCAGCGATAAAGCCGTTCTCAGGACGCAGCCGAACAGCCAGTACCGACACAGGCTCTTTGGCCCTCTTGATGAGGTTGGTCACTGATAGCGAGCTGGAACTATTCGGTAGCCTCTGGCTGTTGGATGAGTACAAACGACTCGCGGAGGAGTTGAATTCCGAGACAAGCGAGCTGATTCTCGGGCGACTAACCGGAAAGATGCGCGAAGTTGCAGAAATCGGGGACGAAGCTGTGGCACGCTGCAGACCGTACCTCCCGGAACGGGAGGCCGCAGACATTTTGCACGCCGCAGCATGCCTTCAAGCGAAGACAGTCCTGATAACCAACGATAGGGATTTCGACAGGATCAAGGAATCCGGGATAATCGAGGTTTGGAGCATCCGTGAGGCGATTAGAAGGCTGTCGGTCTAGAGGTATCAGTATCCTCCGACGGCCGTCCCGTTTCAGGCGCCGCTCGCGCACACGACTTCTGTTCGCCTGCCTGCAGCCGGCGCTTGCGGGGTCCTGAGAAATCTGAAGTTTCTCCCANNNCCGAGGGGGTCGGGAAGATGGATTCCAACTGCCGCGGGTCGGATTAAAAGCTGTAATCTACCGTAAATTTGAGAACGAACGCAGGCTTCCAAGTGCGGCTTGAAGTCCCGGCGACCGCACACCATCTTGGCCTAATAGCCTGAATCATGCGTCCATCTGCCCCTAGTAACCGCGGAAGAATTCGGTTCTGACGTCCGCCTCGGAGACAGCCATGTCTGCCAGAATGTCAAGCACCGCCACCACCATGCCTGGCTTCCCCGACGCGTAGAAGACCGGTTGATTGAGCCCCCTTGTCGCTTCTCGAAGATGTTTCAAGCCAATCCGGCCGACGAATCCCTCCCATCCCTTCGTGATATCATTGCCTGTGAGAGTGTGAACAACACGCAAGTGGGGATTTCGTCTTTCAAGTTCCTCGAGATCCCCACGATACGCAATCTCTTCTTCGCTTGAATTGCTGTAGACTAGCCTGACTTCGATGGGGAGGCTCATGTCCGCCGCATATTCCGCCATCCCCTTCAGAGGCGTAATCCCTATCCCTCCCGCTAAGAGCACGGCAGGCCGATCCTCTTCCAGGACAAAATCGCCGAGGGGCCCTTGCAGGCGAACGCTATCTCCGGGTCGGAGAGAGGCGAACGCGCGTTTGAATGGAGATTCGGATATGCGCACCGCGTATTCCAGGTTCGGGCGCGTCGGGGAGCTCGCGAGCGACATTGGCCGAGCGTGCCAGCCTTCGTCGGTCCTCAAGGCGAGAAAGGTGAACTGGACGGGACGAAAAGAGAACCCAACTGGTTTCTTCACAGCAATCCCATGGGTGGTGGGCGTAAGCTGTGAGGAGGAGAGGACGGGTGTCTCGAATGCCCGACCTCCCCAGCCACGAAGGAAGGGGCGTGATTCCATCAACAATCGCTCCACATAATGAGAATAGCTCTATATCTTGACGAGGTTTGTGGATGCCCAATCACAACAGGTCTAGCTGACAATGAAGCGTTTCGCAGAACTCGACGAGTCCTTGCCGTAAGGCGCCGTATCTTCTTTCTCTTCCAACCTCGCCTGCTTGAACTCTTCATGTTATGCTTTGTCGGTACATTTTTCGTTGGTGTCTTGCTGTGGCGCCATCAACGACCGACTTCTTAGGG
>VBPK01000188.1 GCA_005877225.1 Nitrososphaerota archaeon | reverse complement strand
ACTTAGCTACATTGACAGCGATGGTGTTATCAAGACGATTGTGCTGGAGGTACAGTCCCCAGTGATGCTGCCATGAGATACTGGTTCGTCAAAAGGTACAATCCGGCCTACGATCCCTTTCTCATCCGGTACTTCAGAGAGGGAGGAATAGATTTTGACGAGAACACCACCTTTGATGAAGCAGACCGAAGAGAACTCTTTTCGATCGGGCTGAATTCTATCACGCTTCGGGAAAGGCTGTTCTGCAGCTATATCAGGTCTTGGAGAATGCACCCCGAGTGCCGGCCTTCACTCTACTATCTCTTCCAGAAGACGCTCGGAAGCGCGGGAATCCCTAACCTCCAGAGACTGAGGGGACTGGAATCTCAACTTCCACCGGGACAAGGGAAGCTTCTCTTCACGAAAGAGGAAGCGGCCGCTAACATCTCTGATTTTCACAGTAAGTATCTCACGATTCCGTTGAAGCAAGAAATCGAGCAAGGAGGTGTTGGAAAGGAACTGTCAAAGTACTTCTCGTCGAAGGAGGTCGTGCTCATGCCCAGTCTTAGGATGGTCAGTCAGGAGAAGTTCGATGAAAGTGTGCACACCATTGCGGGGGAGCTGCTCGAGCGGCTCGGCACGATAACGCCTGAGAAAGTCGCCCGGGACATCGATTCTGTCTTGGAAGGACACGAGAAGACACGGGACCATATGAAACTGACGGGAAAGATTAAGGACCCAAAAGAAAGCCAGTGGGTTTGCACGCATGGCTCCGAGTATGTCGAACTCCACGTCTATCAGAGCGTTGTGGACGAATCTGCCGAGATGTTCTTGACATCGACGAGAGGCCTCCACGCCTCCGATCATGTTTTGGAGCCAGGTTGGGACGAAATTGTGTTTCCTTGGTACGAGATGCTCAAAGCGGAACTCCAAGCCGATCAAGACGCCTGGACGCACTCTAAGACGCAAAAACGACTCAAATGGCCATAAATATTGTGAAAATGCCCCGGACGGGATTTGAACCCATGTCGCGACCTCGCTTTCCTTTCGGTCGAGAGGGTCGCATGCTTGACCGGTCTACACCACCGGGGCGTACACGGCTGGGCGCGGACCAAATGAAATAAGTCTTGCAACCGTAGATGGAAGGCACCAGATGGACGTGAAGACTATTGCCTGAGAACAGCCTTTGCCGCGAGCTTGATGTCCGAGGGCTTGACTGTCTTCCTGCCCGCGTGGGCGGCTAGTTCCACCGCCTGCTTGGCGATCTGCATCCCTATCTCCTCCAACTCGGTTCTAAGCTCTATCGCCGCGTCGTCCCCGACCCTTTCGGCACCCGCCTTCTTTATCACCCTGTATACAGCCGCGAGTCCGAACTCCGACCCAGACATACCTATTTTCCTCATTTGCTGGCACGTATTTAACCTTTGGTCGAAACAACCAACGCTGACGCCTGCTTTGGCGCCCTAATGCCATATCTATCCTAAGAACGATGAAAAAAGAAGAAATTTGGATATAATCGCCCTCAATCTCCCGATTCGGAACAAGCGAAAGTGAGTGCCGGGACAGGCCCGCCGTTAAATTAGACCCGAAGAGAGGGGGGCCATTGGCCTTTTGCGACGCCCATCTACACCTTGGGGACTACGCAGACGCCGAGGGTTCGACAGCCCTCGCCAGAGGAGCAAAGATCGTCCTCTACTCGGCTTCTACGAACCTCCCCGACTCCGAGAGGAACCTAGAGTTTGCGAGAAGGTCCCCCGACCTGATAAAGGCCTTCGTCGGCGTTCACCCTTCCGAGGCAGGCAAAGGGTTGGAGGATAAGGGGCTAGAATCGCTTTCAAGGCATGCGACCGGTATAGGGGAGGTCGGGCTCGACCCGAAGTACTCAGCAGTCACCGAGGGGAGCGCACAGCTTCGCATCTTTAGGGTGCAGTTGGAACTCGCTGAAAGGCTGGGGAGGCCCGTCCAGGTGCACAGCAGGGGTGCAGAACAGGCTTGTCTGGACAACCTCGGGTCTTTTGACCCTCCGTCCGTCCTCCTTCACTGGTTCGAAGGCTCAGAAGTGGCGCCCAGGGCTGCGGCGAAGGGATATTACGTCTCCTTCGGCCCCGCCATCCTCTACTCGAAGAAATTGGCCGGAATCGCCAGGTCGTATCCGGCTGACCTTATCCTGACCGAAAGCGATGCCCCTGTAACCTACTCCCCCCTCGGTGAAGCCGTTTCGGGGCCTTCGCTCATCCCGAGCGTCGTCTTCTTCTTATCTCAGCTTCTGGGCCGCGGCTTCGCGGAGACGGCCAATATTGTCTTGGAAAACTCCAAACGATATCTTGAGGGGAAGAAAGGTTAATCTCTGCTGTGACGTGGGGAGCCAGAGCAGAACAGTTGGATAGAATCAGACGAATTTCGCAGACCCTCCTCCAAAGATACCCGGACAGGTTCACTACCGATTTCGAGAAGAATAAGGAGGTCCTATCGGAGTTGACGATAATTAGCTCGAAGACGCTGCGCAATCATATCGCGGGATCCATAACAAAAACGCTGAAAGCTGCCGCCGGGGAGAAAGAGGTAATAGCACCAGAGGCGCAGGTGGTGCAGTAGACGTTTGAGAGTCGGAAGCCGGCTGGTTGAGGTTGACCTTAGACCGATCGGTTCGGTCCTCCCGCATGAAGAGACGATTACCGACCTCTCCTCCAGGCTTTCCGACCAGATCCGGGCTGATGGGTTTCAGCGTGACCCGATTATCGTCGACAGGGAAAATCACGTGGTGCTCGACGGAATGCATCGGCTCAGAGCTCTGAGGGAGTTGGGTGCCCGTCACATCCTTTGCCACCTCGTCGACTACTCCTCTCCTGAGATAAGGCTCGAGAGATGGGCTAGATCATTGAAGGGGGTGAAGAGGGAGAGTCTTGCGGAGATCCTGAAAGATTCGCGAATCGACCGCAGAGTCTCACGCAAGGAGGCGATCGAACTTGTCGATGGGAGGAGCACTCCCGTCGCGGTCCTTACTTCAGGTTCCTGCTTCGTCGCTTCTTCCAGCTTCAGGAGTCTGGCGGAGAGCTTCGAGCTCGTTCGAAGACTGGACGAGGCTTCTCGCGCCATGGGTCTGAGGGAGGATTTCATCGAGGAAGAAATCATCGAGACGGCCATTCCAAATCCGGGAAGCGTGGTTATCCTTACCCCGAGGGTCGAGAAGAAAGAGGTGATAGAGGCGGCCAAAGGCGGAAGGCTCTTTCCACACAAGAGCACCATGCACGTGATAGGCATCAGGGCAGTCGGGGTGAACTACCCTTTGTCGGAGCTTCAAGAGGAGGAGCCATCGCAAGAGGTGCGCGCCTCGAAACTCGAGGGAGCGAAGGGTTCGATCCTCGACCCTCCGGTCACGTACTTCGGCAGAAGGTATTGGGAAAAGCTCCTCGTGGTCCGCCAAGAATGATTAGAGTAAGATGTGTGGGGCACATAGCGACAAGCCTGGGGAGGGAAGCCCTGGAGCTGGACCTCGAGGAGATTCTGGTCGGGGACCTTATCGAAAGGCTCCGGGCTCTCGCCATTGAGCCGGGAAGGGTCGGGTTCAGCCGGTTCAATACCCTCGCGATGTTAGAGGATGGGGAGGCCTTTGTGGCGGGATCGAAGGATAGGGTTCTCAAGACGGGGGAGAGTGTGGTCTTGATCCCGTTCTCCCACGGAGGTTGACTCTCCGCCGTTGGAGGGGACCGACGTGGCTTGCTTCCTGATCGAGGGGAGGGGTGAATGGGAAGACCTGAAGGCGAGGCTCCTGAGGTCTTTCCCAGACCTTCTCTTCCAGCTGGTCGATGCGAGGAGCGGATCAAACGAGAGATTCTTCAGGCTGATCACGGCACAGACGATGAAGGCCTCGGGCGACGGGTCTCTTCTCGCTAGGAAGCCCGAGGTGGACCTGCTTCTGAGGCTCGCCCGCACAACTCAAATTTCGGAAGCACTGGCGAGAGTGGGATACAAGAGGGGGGAGAAACGAATTCTCATCGCCGCGGGGAAGAAGGGGAAAGTGATGAGGCTGGTTGCGTCGGGTATCGTGGAGGGAATGCGTCTGCGTTCTGTTGAACTGAGCGAGAGCGAATGGCTGAGGGTGGAGGAGGCAGCTATCCTCTCCGCGCTGCGGACCTAGGCGGGAGATGAGAGGGTCAAGACCCGCGCTTGAGCTTTACAACGCTGAGAATCTCTTCCGGAGCGAGCACCGAAATCCCCGTGTATTCCCCGAATACCTGCACGAGGACTATCTTTTTCGGAGACTCGAGGTCAACTTTCTTGTCTATCACATCTGCGATCGCGTCTATGAGCTCTTTGGTCGAGTAAGGAGAATCTCTCGTTTCAATCGTTATCCGAAATGTCTCACCTTGGCCAATGGCAGAGGAGAGGCGCTTCACGGTCGCGGTGATGTCCTTCATCTTCGTGTCCACCACAGCGTCGATGGGCAGCGCTCTCAGGATGAAGCGTATCCTGAAGGGTTCTGACTTGACGTAGTCTGCAAGGAACTTCAGCAGCGCGCGTGGGTTTTCGACTTCAGCCTCTATGACTCCGTCGTAGGCGGACCGCTCGATACCGACCTTCCTAATCCCCGAGAGCAGGGCGAGCTCTTTGAACTCGGCGGATGCCCTCGCTTCAAGCCCCTTCGCCGAGGTCAGGATGAGGTTCAATTATTCTTCTACTTCAGGCTGACCGCCCCCCTCCTTAATTGCTTTCCAGACTAAGGGCTCGGGGTCAACCAGAGGCGTCAAGGAAGGTTAGCAAAGGTAACTGCACCTGAACGCAGAAGCTCTACACGGTTCCCAGATACCTTCACCACGGTCGACTCTTTCTCGCTGAGCCTCCCGCCGTCGAGGATGAGATCTACCTCCTCCCCGATTGATCGGAGCGCCTCATGAGCCGTCCTGCAGGCGGGCTTTCCGGACTTGTTGGCGCTTGTCCCGATAAGGTATCCGCCGCAGGCTGAGATCAACTCAAGGCATCTTCTTGAGTTTGGAACTCTGACCGCGAGGGTTCCGCTGCCTTGGTGGATAAGCTCCGGCAGTTCCATCATTAGCGGAAGAACGATGGTAAGGGC
>VBPK01000187.1 GCA_005877225.1 Nitrososphaerota archaeon | reverse complement strand
CACAAGCAGTCCAACGAAAACTCTTGGATCTCTATCTCCTCTTCAATTTTCGGGTCATCAGGGGTTGACGCTCTTTCCCCAGAGATTTGTTGAGGGACGATCTTCACCGACATTCCATGCGCCTTCCGCGCACCCCTCGATACAAGATATAAAAACTTCTTAGACTATCTGAGCGTCAATATCCAGCAGGGATGGCTCAGGACGAACTCGATCCAAGACCCCCGACTTTGAGAGCCGACTGGTTTGTTTCGTAACTGTTCTGACACGTGATTTGTCCTTGCATTTGTTAAATACGATTAGCCGAGTTCATGGGTGTGTGCCGATGTGCTTGACATGAAACGCAAGCTGCGGTTATCTCCATCCGTGGTATTGCGAGAAGAAGCCTTTGGCGGCATCATCATGGATTACCGAGGTTATAGCGAGGGCGAGAGCAAGATCTACTTCGTGAAGTCGAAACGCCTAATGTCAATCCTATCTCGGCTAGACGGTTCCGCCCCGCTCGAGACGGTGCTAAGCGGGGGGGCTCCAGGAGAGGCGTTGGGAACTCTGCAACTCAAGACGGTGTTAGACTACTTGTCAATGCTCGTCGGCAAAGGGGTTCTGGTCTTGGTCTGACCGAGAGAAGAGACATCAGAATTCCCCTTTCTGAGGGGTATGATTGGAACGGGAGTGAAAAGCTTCGTTGAAGAGTTATATAGATTATTTCGTCGGAAGGGCGTCGTGTTAGAAAAAGAGATAGAGAAAGCTATAGGGTCGGTCAGAGAAGCAGAGCACAATATTCCCATTACCGAGCTCAAGATGGTCGAAAGAGTTGACGTGAGAGACGGCATCGTTTCGGTGCGATACCATTGCCTCTCTCCCTATTGTCCTGCCTTGCTAGTGCTGGCCACCAGCCTCGATTTGAAGCGTCGCTTGCTTGGTGTCGAAGGGGTGAAGGACGTTCAGATAATGTTAAGTGGCCACTACATGGCTGAAGAAATAAATCGGCGAATTAATAGTGCAAGTTTCTAGGCTGCTCGGAAAGAAGGCGACGACCGCCCGCTGGGGAGGCTAAATCATGAGCAGACCACTTTTCATTTTGGATGACCAGACTCACTACTTCAACGGCCACTTGAGGTCCTCAACGCCCCAAGGTGCTGAATTCATGAGGTCGATTGATAACCAGATAGGGAACCTGTTCGGTAAAGTTGGTTCATTCAAGCTCGGACACCAGACCCCAGAGATGTACGTCGACAAGGTCTTTCATGAGACGGCCACGACGATGGGAGGGCTGAATCCAGTTGGATTCATGGATTTTTTTGGTGGCAAGATGCTGGGAAACATGGACAATTATGCGAAGTTCAGTGATCAATACCGTGACAGAATGGTGCTGTTCGGCTACGTAAACCCCCTCGATGGAGAGAAGGCGCTGGAGCAGATAGAGTATCAGATAAAGAACTTCAATGTAAAGGGGTTCAAGTTCTACAACACAGATCCGCGGGGCCCGACAAGAGGATGGAAGTGTGACGATAGGAAAGTTGCGTACCCGGTCTGGGAAAAACTTGTACAGATGGGAATCAAAGTCGCCTCAATCCACAAAGGGCTCTCCCAGGGGAGCACCTACTACAGGTACCTCGCGGATCCACTGGACATAGACGCAGCCGCAGGGGACTTTCCCGAGCTTAACTTCTTCTGCTATCATGCATCGTATCCTGAGGTCGAGAAGTCGGCGATGATTGCCGCTGTTCATGACAACTTCTACGTAGACATGGGCCCTCCGATCTCCTCGGTCGCCGCAAGAAGACCGCTGGAGTTCGACGAACTGATGACCAGATTTCTCAAGATCGCTCCTCCAAGGAAGATGTCATGGGGGACCGATCAGATACTGATCGATGGCGTACAAGACGCGATTGAGGCGTTCTGGAGATGGAATGTACCCAGAGACGCGCAGAAGAAATGGGGCATCAAACCGCTGACGGAAGAAGACAAGAGGGCAATGTTCGGTGAAACCTTGGGCACGATAATGGGTCTTGACATAAAGGGCATTCTCAAGAGGACGGGTAAAGACGGATTTGCAAAGAGGCAGACTCCTAGGGTTAAGAAGTTCTCTGCGATGTTCAACGACTGAGTGGAGGGTGAGAGTAAAACGGCCGACGGGCTCACGACGGCGAAAGTATACGCTAAACTGCGGGAGATCCACGACCCGGAGATCGGGGCTCCGATCACAGAGATCAAGCTGATTGACCAGGTAGATATCAAGGATGGGGTCGTGGCTGTGAAGTTTCACCTGACGATTCCCTTCTGTCCTCCTTTCTTTGCCGTCAAGATAGCAACCGACATCGTGGATGCCGTCAGCACTCTTGACGGGGTCAAGTCTGTCAGCCTCGAGGTGAGCAACCACTACCTAGCCGACAAACTCAACAAATTATTTGCCGCCAGGAAGTCCCGAGATGTGACGAGTAATTCACTCCCTGTCGCTCATGCTTAAGAAAAGAGTAGGCGAGAACAGATAATGAGTCCAAGGATTAACTCCTCTCCGGTTAGCCAGCGAAGATCGTCCCGATGAATCGTTTCGATGCCATAGTGATAGGTGCGGGTCACAATGGACTGACTTGTGCCGGTTACCTTGCGATGGCCGGCCTCAAGGTTCTCGTCTTAGAGCAGAGAGACATCGTGGGAGGGTGTGTCTCCACCGAAGAGCTCTTTCCCGGGTACCGATTCAACACTGGCGCGCTCGAGTTAGTAGGGATTCATGGAGGGCCCGTGGTCAAGGACCTGGAACTGGAGAAGTTCGGCCTGACGTTCATTGAGATGGACCCTCAAATTTTTGCGCCATTTCCTGACGGGAAATCCCTCTTCTTCTACAAATCGGTTTCAAAGACGGCCAAAGAGATTGAGAGACTCTCTCCTCACGATGCCAAGGCTTACGTTGAATACGTCGACACATGGTCCGAGATTAACAGCCTGATTGGGATGACGATGCTCATTCCACCTCCTCCTCTGAGAGAACTCATTCTCCTCGCAGAGGGAGCCGAGGCCGAAGAAGTCATCCGAAAGCTAGTAACCAGTGCCAAACAGATACTCGAGGAAACGTTCGAGACAGAATATCTCCGCGCACCGATAGCGTTGCTCGGCCCGGGTGCTGCCGCGTTGGACCCGGCGAGTGTTGGAACAGGTTTGCTGGCGGGGTGGCACAGTGTTTTCCACCAGCTGGGAGTGAAACACGCCGCCGGAGGAAACGGCATGCTCTGCGAAGCCATGGCCAGGTGCGTGAGACACTATGGTGGGATCATAAGGACGAACTCTATTGTGAAGCGAGTCGTAATCCGGGACAATACTGCAGTTGGGGTGGAATTGTCGAACGGAGAGCTGATCGAGGGCAAGATTGTTGTCAGTTCCGCCGACCCAAAACAGACCTTCTTACAAATTGTCGGTCCCGACCACCTCGACTCCAATTTTGTCAAGAAGGTCGAGGCAATACGGAGTGCTGACGGGATAACCCTTAGAATCGATGCCGCGGTGAGCGAGTTGCCCCGATATACGGCGTGTCCAGAAGGGATGGCTGCGGAAAGCAGCGTTGGACCACAGCTCATCTGCCCTTCCATCGACTACTTGGAGAAGGCGTATCGGGAATATCGAGACGGCCGTCCCCCAGAAAAACCTGCACTCTGGATATCCACTCCGAGCACAACTGACCCGACACTAGCTCCTCTGGGTAAGCACGTCTTAACAATCGAGACTCGATATTCACCGTACACCCTAAAGAACGGAAAATCATGGGATCAAATTCGCGAGCAAGAAGGGGAGAAAATAATCGACCTTGTCGCCGAGTACGCCCCAAACATACACAGGTCAATCGAGAAAATCAGGGTCGAATCGCCAGTTGACCTCGAAAAGCGTCTCATGCTCAACAAAAGCGACTATTATCACATGCACATGACAATCGACCAACTATTTTCATTTAGGCCCATCCTTGGCTATTCGGGCTACAAGTCACCTGTGAAGAACCTGTATCTGACGGGCGCCGGCACGCATCCAGGGGGGAGTGTCACGGGTTTCCCCGGTCACAATGCGGCCAAGGTGATTCTGGAAGACCTTCAGCCGACGCCATCGTGAAGAAACCGAGTTGCCGACGGCTGTTGAATACGAACCCCTGCCTCTTCGGCCAGAGCAGCTTATGAAGACGTCCTCCCGTGGCTTCTTTGGGTTATTTTTGGGATAGGCTCTTAAGGATAGGCTCCCTGACCAGCCCTAGAGATTGAAGGACTCTACCTCATCGGTGCACGCCGCCGAACCCCTGGACGAAGAAACCGGCTCGGTTACGACACCGATCTACCAGAGCTCGACCTTCGGCTTCACGAAAGCGGAGGAGGTCATGAAGGCCGCCAAGGGTGAGGGCTCCTCCTTCGTCTATACCAGATGGGACAACCCGACTGTCCGTAGGCTGGAGAAGAAGCTCGCCGAACTCGAGGGCGCCGAGGACTCCGCCTTCTTCTCTTCGGGGATGGCGGCGATCTCGACCTCCGTCCTCTCTTTCGTGCGCGAGGGGTCGCACCTGTTGGCGGTCAGCGACCTCTACGGCGAAACTTACAGGCTGATTCACGACTTCCTACCGCGGCTGGGAGTTGAGACCACGATGGTCGAGACGACGGACATCGTACAGATGCGCCGAAACCTGAAGAAGAACACCACGGTAGTGTACATTGAGAGCCCGACGAACCCGACCCTCAAGCTCGTCGACATAGCGAAGGCAGCCAGGCTCGCGCACGGCGTTGGCGCGCTCCTCCTTATCGACAGCACCTTCGCCTCCCCGATCAATCAGAAGCCCCTGAGCTTGGGCGCCGACGTTGTGCTCCATAGCGCGACGAAGTACCTCAACGGTCACGCCGACGTAATCGCGGGAGCGGCAGCAGCGAGGCGCGACCTGGTGGAGAAAATCAAATTCGTGAGGAGGACACTCGGAGGGACGCTCGACCCTCACGCGGCGTGGCTGACATTGCGCGGCATCAAGACCATGGCTGTGAGGGTGCGTGCGCAGAACAGGAACACCCAAGCCCTTGCGGAGTACCTCTCGCGCCACAAGAAGGTCGCGAAGGTCAACTACCCCGGTTTGAGGACCCACCCGCAGCACGCTCTCGCTCGGAGGCAGATGGACGGCTACGGCGGGGTGCTGAGCTTCGAGATCCGCGGCTCGATGAAGGACGCGATGAAGTTCACAGAGTCGGTTAAGGTGGCAATCCTGGCGGCGAGCCTCGGAGGGGTCGAGACCCTTGCGGCACAGCCCGCCATACTGACTCACACGCAGCTCTCGGCG
>VBPK01000186.1:2873-12531 GCA_005877225.1 Nitrososphaerota archaeon | reverse complement strand
CTTTTCAACTTCCTCGTCGACAGTGTCGCAGATCCCGAAGCAGCTGTCCCCGACGAGGACGCAGGATACCCCGTACCTCTCCCTAATCTTCTCCATCAGGGCCCTCGTCTGTGCTTGAAGGCCTCCGGGGGCGTTCACGACTATCGCGCGGGGGTGCCTTTCCTCGATTAGACGGAAGACCCTCTCCTCGTCGATTCGGATGGTCATTGGGCTACCGGCTTCTGGAGGGGAACGACTTGGACCTTCGTCTTCATCGGTAGCTTGGCGGAGGCCGAATGCATCGCCTCTTTCGCCTTCTCCAGGTTCTCGGCCTTCACACCCATCTCGAGGATAACGCTACCAACCTCTACCCTCGCCGCCAGACCTATCGGCTTCCCGAACGCCTTCCTCATCCCTTCCTGGAGCCTGTCAGCACCTGCTGTAGCAATCATTTTGTTCTCCCTCAACACGGTGTGGGGATATACGACCACTTTCAGAAAATAATTATCTTCACCTAGGAGCACAACTTTCTTGTTGCAGGCCACCCTCGCAGCCTCCAGCGCGTTGTGTCTTATCTGGACCCTGCCTTCCGACACGAGTTGAACGAGGTAATCGTAATCAGGCCTGCTCTTCCCAACCGTGAAACGCGCCACCTTCGTATTCGGCGCTCCTGGCGCGAACTTCTTGCTGTAGGCCATCCCTTTAATCTGGCGATAATTCTTGCCGTGAATTTTCCCTTCCCCCGAATAAATGTCGCCTTGGACGTCGTCTAATTAAACTTCATACTGCCAAGGCATCCCGGGTGTTGAGCAAGCGGAAAAGTCCGGGCGTGACGGATTTTGTCATTCTTTCGCCCCGTACCGGGCCATCTCCAGATTTCGGATTCGAGCTCCGCCCTTTGTTCTGAATGGGAATTCGCTCCGGGGCCAAATGTCATACCCACCGAAGCGGCCTTGACGGTATCCATAGGGAGTGAAGAACTCCAATGCCCTCTTGGCTTCCTTCAGTTTCTCGCCGAAGAGAAATGGAAGGATTTCTTGCAAGACACGATAAGCCCTCAGGCCTCCAACAACACATTCCCAAATTGGCTTCCGACCGGGTTGTTTGGGCAGTGACTTGGGTGGCCGTGCGACCCCGAACGAGTCGCAAAGTCTGAAGATTGGATCTGGGTCGGTCATCGCAGCCCTAACATCGAGAGCAGTGACATCCACTCTCTTGGAGTAATGAGCGACAATGCCTCCTTCTCCCTGTATGAGGCCACCCGACCACGCCCTGTCCATTTCATGATGCATTATGACCTCTGGCACCATTCTCTGACGTTGCTTACGCACTCCCGGCTTCAATAGCCATTCTTTCGGCGTCTCAATTCCCAACCTTTTTACATGATGATAGATTATCGAAGTGTTCGCGTATCCCAGCCTGCTGACCGCTTCTCCTACGGTCTTGCTTGTCTTCACGATGTTTTCAAAATAGCTCGCAAACTCCGGACTCCTTGCTGGTGGCCGCTGATTCCAGTGGTCAGGACGCCGGATCCCCAGCCTTTTCATATGATATCGCACTGCCGCGGCATCAGCATAGCCCATCTTTTGCGCAGCTTCCCGAGCTCCCTTACTCGATTTGACCACGGCTTCGAAATACGGTCTGAACTCTGAGCCGTGGACTCTTGGCCTCGTCTCCACTCTGGACATTCACGACCTCATCTCAATCATGCCCTTAACCACCAACGCTACACCACTCCCTCACGACCCTCGCCAGCTCATCCATCGAGTAGCTGAGGGCATCCGCATGCTCCATTACGGGGCCCACGTACACCCTCACCAGCTCCGCCTTCGCCTGCATCACCTCCACCAGGGCCACGCACCTGAGGTCGGGGTACGCCTCCTTCACCCTCCTGAACTTCCAATCAACGTACGCCGCATATTCCTGCCGCCGACAGGAAAGACCACATGCGAATAATGGCTGATGGCATACTGGTTCAGAATGTCGTCGACCTGCTCCTCCTGCTCCGTCATCGGTACCAGAGAGTGCATCCTGTCCATCCATCGCGCCGACAACTACAATCACAATAGTATGGAAACAAGCTTAATAAACACCACAAAGGTTTTATCTTGCGCATTTACCTAAAAAGAGCTAGAATCTTGCTATCTGGCTCTGAAAGAGCTCTCGCTGTCCGTCTCGTGCGGTACCAGCCAGATGGCGCCTTCCCGGCCGAGGAGTTGGCGAGGGTCATCTTCGAGAGCTCGCGGGCCAAGAGGCTGGGTCGGGTGGCGATCATGGGAGACGAAGCCCTTCTCGAGGCGCTCACGCGGCTGGGATCGGAGGGCCTCGACCCCAACAAAGACTACCAGTGGTCAGGGGTCCTTGTCCAGAGGAAGATTGTGAAGCCGTCCAGGCGCGTTGTCGTCGGTGGCTATACTGAGTGGTTCCAGTGGTACATGCGCACTCAGCGATTCAGGGCCTTCCATACGATCATCTTGATCGAACCGTTACTGGCCGTCTCTGACAAGGAGTATGGAGGATACATCGATGGCCTCTTGGCGAGGCTGATGGGTAAGGTGTACCGAGTGGTGGTAGTCGCAAGGGGCGGTGCCCCTCTCCTGGTCCCTGTCGACGAACCGCGCGTCAGTGCGGTCCTGCGGGCTCTTCTGTACGGAACCAGGCTGACGCGGTCAGAGCTGGTCGAAGAGGCCAGCCAAACCCTAATCCCGCTCACTGAAGAGATGCTGGCGAAGGCTCTCGGAAGATACAGATGGCGCATCTCGAAGGGCCACCCGAGGCTCCGCCTTGACGACCTCGACGAAGAACTAGTTCAGGGCATGGTGGTAAGGGTGCCTCCCGATTATCACCGCGAAGGGCAAGGAGGGCAGATCCAGCGGCTCTTCCGGCGCAAGAAGAAGTTCAAACGGGAACTCGCGATTCCGAATGAGGTGCTTCGGGAGAGAGTGCTCGAGGACGTTCGAAGGTCGGGGTGGGTTACAGTGCCATACGAAGCGGGTAAGGCGTCGGGGTGGCTCGACGGGCTGAACAGAGCCCGGGATTCCAGGTTGGAGGCGATCTACAGGAAGCACGAGTATGTTACTGACGAGCAGTGGCTGGCACTCCTCTCGCCGAGTAGAAAGCAGATTCGCCGGGTCCTAGACGGCCTAGTCGCTGATGGTGGGCTGGAGAGGCGGCTCTGGTTCAGGGAGGTCGGGAGGCCGGCGCTCGCGTATGTCCTTCCCGGAAACCTCCCGTTCATTGAGCGGAGATGCGGGCAGTGCGCATTCTACCTCTCCGTGAGGAGAAGGTGCAGGCTGTGGTGGCTCGTAAACAAGAAGCGCGTATTCTACGACCTTAGCTGGAAGCAGGCGGGCTCGCCGGTATCTGGGTTCGAAATTCACAAGATGAGGTATGCCTCGAGGATAGGACCCCACTCCTCAGCTTGCGGGCGCTTCATCGACAAGAAGAGGGACCACTTTCGGAAAGCGATTCCCGAGAACTGCGAAATCTGCGGCGAACCAGTCCGCGGAGGCGGCGTCGCCGTGACGTGTCAGCACTGCAAGACCAAGTACGTGAGGTTCAGAGACAGGGTGAAGGTCATGACAGCCTACGAGCACGAGTACAACAGGCTCTATCGTGCGATCACGGGGAGTGACGCGAAAGCAGACCTTGAGGCGTGGAAGCGAGAGATGAGGGTGAGGCTCCCTCTCATCTTAGAGAAGAGGTTGATAGAGGAGCAGGAAGAGAGTCTTGACGCGCTGGCAGAGGAGGAGGCCAGGGAGTCTGAAGAAGAGCGCCCCAGGTGGCCGGAATTCAATCAAGCTCTTCAGGAGAAGGTTGACAACCTGACCCAGACATCGGACATCACCAAGCGGCTTTCAGTCGCGATGATACAGAGCGCCCTGAATGGGACTCGAAGGATCATGGCGATTGCGAAGCTGTATCCAGGCGATGTCGGCCCCGCCATCTCACTACTGGAGAAGTACCTCTCACTGATCATGAACGAGGCGAGCCCGACCAAGTTCCTCACCTACGAAGCCCTTGCCATGAAACACTACTGGTTCTGCTACGGCGCGGCCATGAAGAAGGCTCGGCAGTGGTTCGGCCCCAGGAAGAAATCGAGATTCGTGATGGAGTTTGTGGGAGACCCCACCGGGAGGGCGAGGGGATACTCGGCCGTAGACGCCGCGATAAACTATCTCCACCAAAGGCGCCTCCGGCAGGCGGAGCGAATCAACGCCGAGGTGGGAATCATAGGAAGGTGCGACGGGTTTCTCCACAGGGAGCGTTACAACTCGCGCAGGATTGGGCTACTCTTGGACATGATCGACCCGTTCAAGTTCGCGGACAGGGAGATTCTCCTAGCGGTGATTCTAGACAGCGGTTTGTCTTGGAGAGACTTCAAGCTGGAGACGGACAGGCGCGGACTGACCTTCTACTATCCCACTGGTGCTGCCAAAGCCAAACTCGACCAAGCCGGGGTGGACGCCGACAACTCAATTATGAGATACCAAGGGAGCGAAATGCGCCTCAGTGAGGCATACAAGCAGTTCGCCGCCAGCCTATTTCAGGAGCTAAACAGTCTTGACGCCGAATTTTCGCGGGCCAATCAGTTCAGATCCGAAATCCCAGTGGCACAATGATAAATCCCCGTTTCAAGGCATCGAGACCTCACGAGAGGAGATATCGCCCAAGGCCTCTTGCGTGTTCACGCGTCCGCCTGCTCATGAAACCGGGCAGCGTTCGTTATAGTAGCAGCTGTTTGTGTGTACAGCGGATTGATTGTTGCGAGTCCGCAGGACACATTGTTGATGATAGGACCGTTCTGCACCGCGTCCACCTCGGCACCAGCTACAGGAACCTCTGAGTCCGTCGTGACCCTGACGAACAGTCCCGAAGCTTCGCCAAACACGATGCAGGTCTGGCCGCTAGTCATCGTCGACGTGGCGGTCAGGCAACTCAAGATTGTGCTCGTCGACGTTATCGAGTTGTTAGCCGGACTTCTCAGAAAAAGAAAAGCCCCTGGCGTGCAGTTCTCAATCGACGATGAGTAGCCGAAGGCACCTGGAGTCGCTGTAAGAATCGAGACCGTTCCAATCGAGGCAATTACAACTATACTCGCAATCACGAACGCGAAATTCCCCTGCATTTCACCTCAGATATGCGGGGCAGTTCTTCTTAATTCTAAGCTCCAGAACACACCTCCGACCTTGCCAAAGTCTAGCCCTGCAGAACAACCTACTTGTTCGGTAGGTTTCATAATCAAGGATAAGCTCTCTGCGAAGGATCACCCCAATTCACGATATTCTTCCTCTCCGGTCATCCGTCTAAAAGCGCGGCCGCCTCCTTTCGTAGACTGTTCTTAGGAGAGCAGCGGCCAAGAAGAAATGTCCGTTGCCACACCCTTCTAAACGCTCTGAGGGGCGCGGTTCTTTTCTTGAATCCTTATAAGTCTGTGTAGACGCTGTATATACGATGAACGAATCACTAATCACGGTGAGGGTGCCGAAAGAGTTGAAGAAGAGGATGAGAGAATCCCGGATCAACTGGAGCGAGGAATTGCGGCGAGCAATCAAGGCGAAGCTCGAAGCGGACAGCAAGAAAACGACGGAAGTCGAATTGGAAATGGTTCTGAAATCCGTCAAGCCCGGGTTCAGCACGCTGCAAGCCATAAAGGAGGCTCGCAGGCACGGCTGAATCGTACGTGGTAGACGCCAGCGTTGTAGCCAAATGGTTCAACAGGGGAGAGGAGTATGAAAATGAGGCCGCAGCCGTCAGAAAGGCTTGGGTCAGCGACGAATTGGAACTGATAGCCCCTTCCCACCTCCCTTTTGAGGTCGCAAACTCAATCTGGAAGAATCCGAACGTCAGGGCTCGCCATGCCAGCACCCTCGTCAAGCTCTTGGTGAGAATCTCCCCCAGGCTCGATGGTCTATCGGAAGGGTTGGCTCAAGAGTCGATGTCTCTTGCCAGGAGGAAAGGGCTCACCTTCTACGACGCCTCGTATGTGGCTTTGGCGAGATTCTTGTCCTGCCCCCTATTAACGGCCGATGGTGAGCAGCTCGAGGCAGCGGTCGGGTACGTCGCGACTTCTCATCTAGCATCATTTGGAAAGATTTCAGGATAACTGATACTGACCACCCAGTTTCAGCCTATTGTGGTGTTTGGTGGCTGGCCATAATCACGAGCGGAGCGGACCTCCTTCTTGTTCTTGGATTTCGCGACGAAGCAGAACAGAGCGGCTAACTGATGCCGTCGCCGGGACCTCCTAACTACGCCTCTGGCTAGCCTTGCTAGAATGTTCATAGGAGGGCTCAAGGCCAACAAAAAAGTTCGTTGCCATACACCCTTCCAGAGGCTCTGAGTGGCGCGCAGAGGCTGGCGCTGGTACTGGCCTTCGGAAGGCTCTCCGTGCTGGAGGTGTGCTCCGCCGTCAGAAGCGTGACGAAGGTCGAGGTGCCGTGCGAGCGCATCTGTGTTGTCGAACTCGACCCTTCTTCTTTTCGGTCCGAGACGAAGCTGGCAGGCATCCACAAGTTTTCACCTCTGTTAACGCATTTTCAAGGCGATGAGGCCGTCATACGTAGGCTCGTCGAACAGATCACCAACGAAATCGACGTATCGAGGTTCGCGCTGAGCGCATACGACACGGAAGAGGCCGACTACGAGCTCCTCGTTCGGCTGCTGCTTGACGCGTTCAGGCAGGCGGGCTTCAAGAAGATCAGGCTCCTGAGACCGAAGGGCAACGAGCTGCTCGCGGACCAGGTCCTGTCTCGCGATGCTCTGGACCTCATAGCCTTCCCATACAAGGGTGGCTACGGACTCGGCCCGACCGCCTGGGTACCTGACGTCGCTCCGATGAGAGAGAGGGGAGTCGAGAAGCCAGCGCCCCACTCCGAAATCTCGCTCTCGCCCAGGCTCGCCCAGCTGCTGCTCAACCTCTCAGGCCTCTCGCCGGGCCAGAGACTACTCGACCCGTTCTGCGGTCCAGGCACGATAATCTCGGAGGGCGCTCTCATGTCCCTGAACTGCGTCGGCATCGATTCCAATCCCGTCAGAGTCGCCCAGGCAAAGCGGAATCTCGCGTGGGTGGAGAAGCAATCGGGGAAAACCTTGGCATACGACATAAGAACCGGGGACGCAAGAGATTTTCAAGGAAGATTCGACGGAATCGTGACAGAGCCGATTCTCCTCCCCAGATTCCACTCCACCCCGAGTTCTCAAAAGGCGAAGCACTTGGTCAACAAAGCCAGTCGTGTGTACTCCGAGTCTCTCTATTCCATGGCTGAGGCTGTCCGAAAGGGCTGTCGGATCGTGATAGTCGTTCCTACTCTAAAGACCGCCGACGGGTCGGAGGTTCTTCTTAGGCTCGAGGAGACGGAGAGCATCGGGCTGAAGGAGTTTCAGCCCGGTCACGTGAGGTTCGAATACCCGGTCAGGGTTGCCTTTGGGAGCACCAGATGGCTGGGGAGGGCTGTCTACGTCTTCGAACGCGTCTGAGCCCGGGATTCATTCTCCTTCTTAATTGTCTGTACCGCCCTCCTGAATATGCCCGTCATCAAGAGCATCTCCTTCTCCCCGGTCTGCGAGGTCACAGCAATTCGTTTGGCGATTTCACCCAGCCTATCCGATCGGTGCCTCTGAAATCTTGCCGAGACCGCAAGCTCGTGCAGATTGTGCGCAAACAACTCCCTGGCACTCTTGGATAGCAGGCGAACTCTCGTGGGGTCCCTCCTTGAAGCGAGGTAGAGGAGGATCGCCAACGAATGGCTGACGTTCATGGTGGGGTATTCGGTTCCGGTGTCGACCGAGGTCACGACGTCACAGAACCTAATTTCGTCATTCCTCAACCCCGTCGCCTCTCTGCCGAGAACCAGAGAGGATGACTTCGCAGACCGAAGATAAGAGGCGGCTCGCTCCGGTCTCATCACTCTTCTGACCAAGTTGCCCCTCCGCCTAGCCCTGATGGCGGTGGTTGCGACCAGCAGGTCGTGGATCCTTCGAATTTCTCTGAATTCTACGGTTTTAGCCCGGTCTAGCATATCCGCACCGTGGGCGGCGTAGATCGAGGCAGCAGAGAGGTCCACCTTGGGATTGACGAAGTAGATCCTCCTGACCCCAAAGTTCTTCGCGAGCCGGGCCACGTATCCCACGTTGACTGGGTATTCTGGCTCAACGAGCGTGATTGAGAGGTTTCGAAGCAAATCATTCAGCGGCCCAAAGACGGCTTGAAGGAACTAATTATGTCGTGAACTTCTTCGGGTGCGAGGGAGTTGACGCGCCTGGAACCGAGGCTCGTTCCGACTGAAGAATCGAAACCGAGCTTGCTGAGAGCAGCCTTCAAGTTACGCCTTCGCATAGAAAAGAGGAGCTTGATCAACACCATTTTCTTTCGCGTCAACTCCCTCTTCCTAACGAAGACGACCATCCGCGAATTTACACGAGGCGGGGGTTCGAACGCATGCCTTGGTACTGGGTTCTTGAGCGAGATATCGGCTGAGAGTTGTGCGATGACCGAGACGGCTCGATAGTTCCTCTCCCCTGGATTTGCGGTTATCTTCCTCGCGAAATCTTCCTGCAAGATGACTACCGCTCGGTCGTAAGCGAGTTCGCTCAGCCACTCGACAAAGGTGGAGGATTCAGAGTAGGGGAGGCTTGAGACCAGGACATCGAATCGGGGCTTTGCCTTGAAGGCGTCGCCAAGCCGTAATTTCGCATGATGCGAGTTGAGCAGGCTCTTCGTCGTGAGGTAATTCTCGCGGTCTATCTCGTAGGCTTCAAGGCTGTCCGCTACCTTGGCCAGCTGCGCGGTCAGAGTACCCCTTCCAGTGCCTATCTCCAGGACTCTCTCGCCATTCCTTATCGCGGCGAGCTCGATGACCCTCTTGACAATCTCTTCGTCTCTCAGGTAGTGCTGACCCAGGCTTCGCCGCTTCATTTTCTGATGAATAGGTTGATTCTCGACCCTCCGGAGAGTTCCTCGACTATTCGCCTGGCGAGAAGCTTAGCGGGCTCCCTCAGCCCGACCCTCTGTTGAATCTCCTCGAAGCTCTTGAAGGGTTGTCTCTCCCTCCCGTCGACGATCTGTTTCATGAATGTCTTCCCTATGCCCGGAATCAACTCGAGGCCATGCAGTCTTGGAGTGAGGGGTTGTAATTCGTTGAAATACGTGACGTACTTGAATTCGTTTGATTTCACTATCCTCTCGACAACGCTGAGAAGAGAGCTCTTCGACTCGGGTGCCAGCTCTTCGAAGGAGAGTTTGCCGAGAACGCTGACTATCTTCTCTCTCCCCTCCTTTCCTATCTTGACCCTCTCTCCGGGTTCGAAATTCTGATTCTCAACGGCGAGCAGCTCAAGGAGTGTCAACCTCTCCTCGCCTATCGCCTGAACGATTGGTCCCTCTCGCCCCTTTATGACGACTGACTTCCCTCTCGGCGAGAAGTCCAATATGTACGCATACTCCTCGTACTTCTTCTCCGCAGATAGCATCTATCGAGATTCGCCCCTCACGCGTTCTTTTCAGTAGATCAAGAGTCGAAGCGGCCCAGCTTCCGAAACTCCATGAGCGCTCATAGTCTATCCTCTGCGAATCTCTCATTGTGTCAGAGACGTAAAGCTATTTAATTCTTCACCATCGTGATTCGGCCAGGTAGAGCGGATTCCCGTCGGGGTCCTTGAAGGAGGCTAACCTGACTGG
>VBPK01000186.1:0-2866 GCA_005877225.1 Nitrososphaerota archaeon | reverse complement strand
CCTTCAGATTTCCCCGATCGCCGGCCTTGTCTGTCAGCGGGATGTAATGCTATGGTAAGTCCCGGAGCCACAACCTGGGCAAACTGGTCAGAGTACCTCACCTTCAACGTCAGTCCAAGTTTCTCCACGTAGAACTGAATCGCGGAATTCATTTCCGAGACCATCACTGTTACGTTTCCCTCTGAGCACAGGACCTCCAGTGCGGTTACGATATTTAACCTCAGTTTCCTCAACCATAATCGCTCCGTCGGGCCTCTCGGCGAGGCCCACCTAAAGTGTCTGCTCACTTCCGCAGATGGAGAATCTTCAGGACCTTCTCGAGGGTCTCAGTCGAGAGCAGCTTCCTCCAGCCGGATGTGAAGGTCCTCAGCTCCTCGATTGTCTTCGGCATGATGTTCACTACCTCCACCGCCTCCTCCGGGGTGAGCCCGCAGTCACTCTCGAGCTGCTTTCGCATCTTCCTCGCCTCCTCCGGCGTGGCCTTCGAGAACTTCGATAAGTAGTCCAGGGTTCTCTTCTGAATCTGGTCCGCTTTCTCCACGTTTATTTTCTGAAGGGCCTGGTTGGCTTCCGGGATGCTGAGAAGCTTCTTCTCTACATGTTCAGCCATTAACGGCGTCCCACCAGGGGCGAGACGTGCTCCTTCCTAGCTATCACAACCTTCATCTTCTCCCCGACCGGGACTTCAATCGTGAGGACACGCGTCCCGACATCCTTCACCACCCCGACCAGGCCGTTGAACCTCCTATGAGGCATACCCTTGACCTGAGCCGGGTCGATCTTGATCACGACCCTGTCGTTTAGCGAGTACTCCCTGAGAATGCTGCTCAATCCCCTCACCCCTTTGCTCCTCAGGAGAGAACGCGTCCTCCTCCTATAGCCGTGTGACCTAGCCAAATTGGAACTTGCCCACCTCCACCTTCAGAATGTCAAATTTTCGACATTTCAAGTCGGCTTTTAAGACTTCCGAAATCGATGGGGAGACAGAGTCCCCATTCACGAGCCGTTTCACCGGCAGACCACCGTCCAGCTTGATCTCCGCCAGTATCCCTCCTCTCCCAGCCGCCTTCGCCTTCACACCATAAACCCTCTTGTAAGCAGGCTTCTCTCCAGGCCTCCGGAATTCGACCACGACGTTCCTCATCAGTCTGGAGAGCCTCCTTAGATCCTCGGGGTTTATCGTGCTCGTGGATTCGATTGCCACTCTAGTCTTGAACTTGAAGCCCGGGAGTTTCAAAGGCCGGCTTGGAAGCAACTTCAAACTGCTGACGCGTATCTGACCCATTCCCGTCCTTGAGACGAAGCCTCTCGGCACTCTCCTCTTTCTTGGATTCTTCGCTTCGACCATAAACGGTCTTCCGGAGGGTTCTACAGTGCTCTCGAGGTCTTCGGTTCCGATCCAAGTGAACTTCATCTTCTTCGAACCCAACAGGGGGCCGAGTTTCTTCTGTATGGTGGACTCGACGCTCGCCTTCGTTTCATAGCCAGAATAGCCGCAAACCGCGCATCCACCACCACGACAGCTGGCGCAGAAAGTCTTCCTCTGCGAAACTCCGGCTGGTTTTGTGTATCTGCCGTAGATGAATACGGGTCTTGCGTTCAGCCTCACCTCGGAGGCTCCCAAATCCGCCAAGACAGCAAGCTCCGGGTTCATCTTGTCGACCCGCCTGTGCGTTGCTCTGGCTACCCTCTCAGAGAGGCTCTTTGAGAGCCAGGCCTTTATCGTCTCCCTACCCTTCAGCTTGTACTCTGCACGGAGCTGGTCCTCTCTCTCCTGCATTCCCTCCGGCAGCGAGAGGCCGACGGAGAAGGTTCGAAACTCGTAGCCCCTTAGTCTCCGCAGAATCCCGGACCGAATTTCGTCCACTCTTGTCGTGAGCCCTCTGCAGATGAAACAGCGTCTGGGATCCGTCGAGAGAGCTCCCCGAAAGCCTTGCCTGAGGGAACAGGGTTCGCACAGCTCATACCTCTGAATCGCCTCTATCACCTCACTGACCGCCCATTCTTCTCATGAACTGTCTGAATTCACGAGTCTTGCCCGACTTCATCATATTCTTCATCTGTTTGTACCTCGTAACCAGTTCACGGACATCCTTCTCGGCGGTTCCAGAGCCCGCGGCAATCCGCCTTATTCGCGAGGCGTTGAGCCTCTCCGGATTCTCCTTCTCGTCCCTCGTCATCGACTGAATTATTGGCTTGTAGACCTTGACCCTGCTCTCAGCTTTTTCTAGGTCCTCACCCTTCAGGTTCCCAGACACACCCGGCAGGCGCTCAACGATCTTCCTCAGAGAGCCGAATTTCTTCATCTGGTCGAACTGAAAGAGGAGGTCATCCATCGTCAGCTTTCCAGACATCATCCTCTGGACGCGTTTCTGGTCGACTTCGATCTCGGCTTGCTGTGCCACCTCCAGGAGCCCCTTGATATCGCCCATCCCGAGGAGGCGTCCGACAAAGCGGGTTGGAGAGAACTCCTCCAAGTCGTCAACCCTCTCGCCAGTCCCGAGGTAGAGAATCCGTGCGCCTGTCGCGGCCGCCGCTGCGAGCGCGCCCCCTCCCTTTGCGGCACCATCGAGCTTCGTCACGATGATGCCTCCCACAGGCGCCGTCTGATGAAACGCGAGAGCTTGGTTGTAACACTGCTGCCCTATCGTTCCGTCGATCACCAGGATGTTCAGGTCTGGCTTCACCTCGGAGATGATCCTCTTCATCTCATCGAGGAGACTCTTCTCCTCCTTGTGTCTTCCCGCGGTATCGATGATTATCACGTTCTTACTCTGATGGAAGTACTTTTTTCCTTCCTTGGCTATCTTGATGGAATCTCTCTCCTTCTCATCGCTGTATACTTCGACGCCGACCGTGGCGCCGA
>VBPK01000256.1 GCA_005877225.1 Nitrososphaerota archaeon | reverse complement strand
CAAAGCTTCATCCAGCCCTGTGAGTGTCGAGGGTCGAGTCCAGCTGGTTGACATGATTCCTGCCGTCGGACTACCCCTCTCACCATCAGATCCTTCGAACCCACTCGCCTGCCTGCCTAGCTGCACCAGTGAGATACCAGGCTTCTTCCTCGGGATTGCTGACATTCAGGGGAGCGTCCTCGGCAATCCAGTGTCACTTTCCAACGTTCCGATTCTCATCGAATCTGCATACCTTAGCCCGTTCGGAGGACCCATCTTCATAGGCACACCTGACGGCTCCATCTCCATAGCAGCGACCTATGATTCAGCCACTAGCCGGTGGAACAACGTTAAAACGGCTGGCTTCGTTCTCGACGGCAGCGGAACCCCGGTCGGCCAATTCGCAATGAAAGCTAGCCTGACAGAGAACCTCTTGAACGGAAAAGAGCGGGACCAGGGTCGGGTGTCACTCTTTGGACTCTCAGGTGATCTGGCATTCCTCAACTCAGCGGGCGAGTTCAGCGGAAAATCAGTCGTTCCCAAGGCTGGTTCCTTCGACTGTACCGACGTCCTGAGCGGTCAGATTGGGTTTACGCTACCACCCAATACATGTCTTGCGACCGGGTCCCACTCTGAGGGATCCCACGGACTACGCGGCGCTAACGATAAGACAGAGATCGAAGGGGACTACAGCTTGGACTGGAACGTCCCAGCCATAGGGTTCACAGGGACCGTAACCGCTACAGTCGAAGAAGAAGACTGAGAGCCCTCATCGAGATCCCGGAAACCTAGTCTTTCGCTTCTCGATTGAGTCTCGTGAACAAGAGTCGGCTCTTCAACTTTCCCCGTCTTGTCGGAGCACCGATTCAGATTTTCGCGGTGACTTGACGTACGAGCCAAGTCTGACAAACAACGAAAAGTGGGAGAACTTCGTCGCCAACCTTTTGGAATTCAGACTAAACTCGCTTGCGTAGGCGAGGTGAATCGCATTAGCCTCGAGACGTGTTCTCCTAACGGCCTCTCTGGTTGCCCTTCGTAATAGTAGTTGGATCTGAGAGCTAATCTTACATTGCATCCACCCGATTCTTCGCCGCGACGGGGAATGATTGAGCCATTCGAGCCTTTCTCTCGGGTACGACGAGAAAACCTACCACTTACGCCCTGCGATTAGTCGGAGCTGCTTCTCCCATCTGAACTGATAGCTTAAGAACAAGGCAAAAATGTTCCGACTGGGTCTTCAAGCTAGCCAGATTGGCTGCTCCCCGTCACGCTAAAGAAGATTCAAACCGCATGCTTCCGCGTCGGGTTAGGGTTGGTTGAATTCGCGCTCCCCTCCACGGCTTGGCACCTCTCGGCGTCGAGCCGGAACTCATCGCCCTCGACTGGGTATCTTCTCGTTGATGTGAGCAATGGGGCTTCGATTCGTCGCCGGGTCGCGACCGCGCCGAACCCTGACTTTCGACTTAGAGACCGAAAAGCAAGAAGAAGTTAATGAGAGCGAGAGGAGCGAAGACAGCCACCCAGAACAGCTTGCTCCAGCTGAAGACCTTGGCTCCATCGAGGGGCATTATGGGGAGCATGTTGAAGACGGCTAGGAACATGTTGACGCTGAAACCTACGAGACCCAGGAGATAGAGGGAGCCAGCAGCGAAGAGCGCGAAGGGCAGAAATATGAAGGCCACAGTGACATTCGTCAGAGGGCCCGCAAGGGAGATCTTCCCGTTCTGCGACTCCGAGGCTGAAAGACCCGAGATGTAGGTGGCGCCAGGCGCCGCAAAGATGAACCCTACCAAGGAGGTCGCAAGAGCGATGACGATCCCCATCGGCCACATCCTGAACTCCGCCCAGTATCCGTATTTCTCTGCGACAAACTTGTGGCTGAGCTCATGTAGGACGAAGCCCGATCCAACCGTCGCGAGCGAGATTGCGAGACCGGTCGGAACTCCCACATCGGAGAAGTACGCAGTCCTTTGATAGGCGAAATAGAACGCAAAGCCGAGGGCGGCCCACGCTATCACGATGTCCCTCACCTCGATCCGGGAGAAGATAGCGGCCCGCTTTGCTTGGGCGGTGTAGCTTCCGGTGGTCTTCTGCCATGAGAATGTTGAGGGGGGTTCTGTAACAATCACGGGCCTGCGGGAGAGATCACCCGTGCACTGGTGAGCCTCGGGGAGCCTGTGTTCCGAACAGAAGGTCCCCCCGCAATAATTGCAGGCGAATGGGAGCGACTCCTCCTTTCCGCAAAATTGGCACTTCAAATGTGAACAACGAGCCCTCTAAAGGGACTTGAAGAAGCTGCGCTGAAAGTTATTTTAACGTTGCGTCTGTCACTCATGCTGGGCCTTATGCCGATCAACTAGATGGCGTCGTCGGCCGCTCGAGAGGACACGAAGAATCGACTACACCACGGCTCGGACCGTAGCGGTGGATTCGTTAACCCCGGTTGACTTCGAACCGGAGAATATCTTGGCTGTCCCCTGCGCCTGCGGACTAGTCTCCTCGTATCGTGGCAGTGGACTGTCCCACGAACCCGATGGCGGGCACGAACCAGTTATCCACGTAAGTCCCTTTGATCTCGTTTT
>VBPK01000185.1 GCA_005877225.1 Nitrososphaerota archaeon | reverse complement strand
TTTCCGTTCCTCGCCTCCGCATCGCTGATTCCGAGGGAGTACCTCCCCGAATGCCTTGTGACGAATAGGAGCTTCTTCCTGCCTTCGCTTTTGGCTAGAATCCTCACTCCTTCGTCCGCCTCGAGATCGCGCAGCTCTTCGAACAGCTTTGACATCGATTTGACCCTCCTCTCATAAACCATAGAATGCATCTCCCCGCTCCGTCTGACGGCAGTATAATCCTTTAACGAAGAAGCTGGCGGGATGCGAAGCCTTGGCGCCCCGCAAAAGGAACGGTAGTAGCGGCACCCGGACGAGGCTGAAGCTCTTCAACACGATATCGATGCGGAAAGAGAGGTTCGAGAGTCTAACCCCCGCTCAGGTGAAGATGTTCGTGTGCGGTCCCACGATTCAGGACACATCACGGACATAGACGAGAGCATCGTGAAGGGCGCGAAGAGGAGAAGACGCACCGTTGAAAGCTTCCTAGAACTGAACGAGAGGGCGTTCCTTCGCGACGTGAAGGCGCTCGGAATTTCGACGATAAACTCCTTCGAGCGCGTTTCAAGATACCTCCCCGTAATGATCCAGCAGGCCTCCGGGCTCGTTCGAAGGGGGCACGCTTACAGGACGGACGGCGGCGTCTACTTCGACGTCGAGAAGTTCCCCGACTTCGGGAAGCTCTCCCGCCAGTCGCGAGACGAACTGGCTCTCCGCCCGCTGGAGATATCACCCAAGAAGAGAAACCAGGTCGACTTCTCACTCTGGCGCCCGACGACGAGCACGGAGCAGAGATGGGAGAGTCCGTGGGGACTCGGAACGCCGGGGTGGCACATCCAGGACACCGCCGTCAGCGTTGCCAACTTCGGTCCTCAGTACGACATACACGGCGGCGCGCGCGAGTTGATCTACCCCCACCACGAGGCCGAGATCGCCCAGGTTGAGGCACTAACCGGTCTCAAGCCCTTCGTGAGGTACTGGGTGCACACCGGGTTGCTCACGATCGACGGGAGGAAGATGTCGAAGTCGGAAGGAAACGTATACTACGCGCATGACCTGCTCAGGAGGCACGACGTGAACTCCGTCAGACTCTACTTTGCAGGACTTCATCACCGGAAGGACGCAGAGTTTGACGAGGACTCGATCGAGAGTCTCGGAGAGAAGTACTGGGAGTGGAAGGGCAGGGTCGAGTCCGTGCAGCGCCGAATGCCCCGAGAGGACGCCACAACCGACGGAGGAAAGCTGACGCCGTTTCTCCGCGCCCTCGACGATGACATTGATGGACCTCGCGCCGTGAAGCTGCTCGGCTCGATGGTTGGTGAGGCGGCCCGTGAGCGTGACCCTCGGCTCCTCGCCCGGCTCTATGCCGCGATAGCCTCAGCCTCTCAGATACTCGGTATCGGGCTAGTCAAAGATGCCAATTGAGCGGAGCAACGAACTCAACGAGCTCGGGTGGTGGTCGCACTGGGCCCGCCTCAGCTGGCTCTCGAAGAGTTGCTATCGTCTTGGATCTCGTGAGTTCAGAGAGCCACTATTCAATCACGCCGGATTCCTGCGAGCGAAGAAGAAGCCTGACGAATTGGTGACAGTGGCGGAGGGCAAGTACCTTGGAGAGGGGTTGGACCCGGCCTTCTTCCTTCAGCGTCTGCCGGAGTATGCGCACACCAAGAAACTTCTCCTTAATCGGGGGTACACCATCACCGATACGTTCCTCGTCATGCGGCTCGCCGGCGCAATCCCGAAGCGGGTCTCGGGCGTCACCTGCCGAGTGATCGGGACGGAGAAACTGGACGAATGGTGCGAGACGTATCTTCGGGCCTTCTACGGGGAGCTCTCCCTCCTGAAGAGTGTTGTCGCGAGCGTGAAGAAGGCTCTCGGGGAGGGGCGCACCAGATTCGTCCTGGCTTCCGTACGAAGGAAACCGGCGGGCACACTCGCAATTTATGGGCGGCGGGGGCTCTCAGGGGTTTACTGCGTCGGAACAATTCCTGAGTTTAGGGAGCGGGGAGTGGCGACCGCGTTGCTTCGTCGGGCCAAGGAGATAAGCGACTCGGAGGGGAGGACGACACTCACTCTCCAGACGTTCCGCTCCGACTCGCTCGAGAGATTCTACTACAAGAGAGGGTTCGAACTCGCCTACTCGAAGGACGTCCTAGTCAAGAAGAAGTAGGAGGGGGCGTACGCAAGACAGTCTAGTGTCTGGTCTCCTCGTTCATGTTTATATTCGGTGAACAGGCGGTCGTCTCAATGGACCTCGAGGTCACTATCATCCGAAGCGTTTCAAGCGACCCCTGCCTCTTCCCTGACCTCTTCCAGGGGTTCGAGAAGGTCGACGCTGTCAAGCGCATCTTCGGGGCCAGAACCAATCAGACCCTCAAGAGCGTGAGGATACTCTTCTCGACCAGGAAGGGGTATCTCCGCGTCGACAACGACACCGGCGACATAATCATCAGTTCTCCCTACCTGAAGACGGCAGCCGAACGGGATTTCTACCTGGACCTGATTCACGAGCTCGTCCACGTCAAGCAGTTCAAGCAGGGGAAGGACCTATTTGACAAGAAGTACAGCTACGTCGACAGGCCTACCGAGATCGAGGCTTACAGCGTCGCGGTGGAGGAGGCGAGGCGGATCGGGATGACTGAGGGAGAGATAGTCGACTACCTGAAGGTGGAATGGGTCAATGATGAGGATTTCAAACGCCTGCTTCGTGCGGTCGGAGTGAGCACACCGAAATCCGACCGAAGTGGAGCTCTCGCCAGGCAATCTTAAATGTCTGGAGATGCTGCAAGGAAGGGGTCTTGTTGCGAGCAAAGGCGTTCCACGTCGTCTACGCAAACTGGTGTCCTCACTGCGCCCCGACGGCCGTCGAGAAGATGAAGCTGGCGGCCAAGGAGTTGGGCGTTCCCTGTCTGCTGTACGACATAGACACCGAGCAGGTCCGAGCCGGGGACGAGCTGGTCAAGAAGCACGGGGATTGGTCTCCTGACTACCTGATTCCCCAAGTATTCGTGGAGTTCGAGGACGGCGAGGTCAAGCACCTCCTGACTGGATACCCCGAGGGAGTCGAGTACACTCGCGTGGCTGTGGATAACCTCGTGAGGAGCGAGATGTTCAGGACTCTCAGGGCGCAGCCTGGTTAGTTTTCTGCTCGCCTCTCCCTGCAGTCCGGACAGAGCCTCTCCTTCCCCGATGCGCTCTGAACGTAAAACGAACGGCAGTTTGTGCAGGAGAAGAGAGCGGCCCTGTTCGGGTTATCGCTTTCGGTGCGCCTGTAGTTCTGGGTCCAGTACGCCTCCTTCAAGACCTGCCCAGAGCCCATCTCATTCAAGTCCCACGCGTACCTCGTCGCGACCCTGATGTCTTCCTCCTTGACTTCTCCGACACCCCTCAGCAGCAGCGAAACAAAGTCCCTGAACCAAGAGACGTCGACCTCTCCATAGTTCATCAGACGGGAGACGTAGCCCGAGGGACAGGCGTACGTCCCGATCAGCTCTCCCTCGACCTCAGAGAGGCTCAAACTCGCCCGCTCGTTGCAGTGTCCTCGGCACATCGGGACGGCGTTCAGCTTTGCCTCGACGATTCGACGCGTCTTATCGCCGGTCATCATCATTTAGGTGCTCCTCGCGAGGTATTGATACATCCCCATCACAGTCGTCCTCACGGAGATCTTGGCGTATACCGGCAACTCGTCGGGATGAACCCCTGCCTCCCTCGCAGCCAGTACCACCATCCTCTCCACGGCCGCCTCGAACTCCGTTCCACCCTTCCTCATATCCCTGACGAGTGATAGCCATTCCATCGTCTTCTTCTTAGTCGTCTCGAAGACCTCCAGGACATCCTTCCTGACCCCGAAGTGGGGCACCAGGAGCGACTTCGACCCCATCCGCTCCAACAGGTCCACCGTCGCGAGCAGCTTCTCGGGCTCGAAGCTGGGTGGGGGCGTCGTGGGTATCATCGACCGTAAGTTCGGGTAGACTATCCCGACCGAGTCGGCGGAGAAAAGTATCTTCTCCCTCTCGACCATCAGCGCGACCTGGTGAGGAGCATGCCCGGGCGCGTACAGCACCGTCGCGCTCAAGCCATCGCCCAGCTCGAGGTTGGTCTCATCGCCGACCGCCGTAACCCGCTCGCTCGGGATGGGTGTCGGGAGTCCGTAAGCCTCCATGATGAACTTCCCGAAGACCTCCGTCGCGCTCTCTATCAGCCTGCTCGGGTCTACCAGGTGTTTCACCGCCTTCTCGTGGGCGAAGACCTGCGCCCTTGGCATCTTCTTCAGGAGGTACCCCGTCCCGCCGGCATGGTCGAGGTGGACGTGAGTCGGGATCACGTACCTGACCTCCGAGGGGGATATTCCGAGCTCGCCCAGTCCCTCAAGGACCGTCTCGCACGATGACGCGTAGCCGCAATCGATCAGGCTGACCTTCGGCCCCTTCACCACGTAGACGCTGACTGTGCCGGCCTGCCCGAGTGCCACGGTATCGAGGAGATAGACTCTCTCTCCGACCTTCGTAGTCCTCAAAAGACCACCCGGCTAACGTCTCGCAAATTCTAGTGCCAGAGACGCGAGCGAGACTGAGCCGTACTTCAGTACGTCCTCGTCTACCTTGAACTTCGAGCTGTGGTTTGGATAGATGCACCCCTTGCTCTTGTTGAGCGTTCCCAGATAGTAGAAGGTCCCTGGCGCCTTCTGAAGGAATCGCGAGAAGTCTTCCCCACCGAGGATCGGGTCCATCTCGACGACCTTCCTGCCCTCTATCGTTCGCAGTATCTCGGCGACCTCCCTCGTCACCTTGACGTCGTTGAAGGTGATGGGATAGGGGTCCTCGATAAATTCAATGTTGCAGCTCGCCCCGAACGCGCTGGCGACGGTCTGGGCGACATCCCTCACTTTCGCCACCGCCTTCCGCCTCGTCACTTCGTCGAGAGTCCTTATCGTTCCCTCGAGAACCGCTTCATCGGGGATGATGTTGCTCTTCGTCCCCGAATGGATGCTGCAGACGGAGATGACGAAGGGCTTTACGGGGTCTATCATCCTGCTCGAGATTCCCTGGAGCGCGACAATCACCTGTGCCGCGACGAAGATAGGGTCGACGGTCTCGTGCGGGGCGGAACCGTGCCCACCCCTTCCGATCACCGTTATCTTGAAGGCGTCCGGGGCTGCCATCGCGGCCCCACCCCTGAGGCCGAATGCTCCCGACGGCACCCGATTGCTTATGTGCAGTCCGAAGACGTAGTTGACTCTCGGATCCTCCATCACACCATCCTCGATCATCGGCTTTGCACCACCCCGCCCCCCGTGCTCCTCCGCCGGCTGGAAGAGGAACTTCACCGTCCCGCGAAGGTCCTTCTCCTTGCGCTTCGCGAGCAGCATCGCGGCGCCTAGAAGCATCGAGACATGGGAATCATGGCCGCAGGCGTGCATCACTCCCTTTACCTTCGACTTGAATGGCAGGTTGACCATCTCCTCAACGGGCAGCGCATCCATATCGGCCCTTAGGGCAACGACCTTCCCAGGACTCGCGCCCTTCAAGACGCCGAGGACTCCGGTCCCGCCGACTCCCGTCGTAACCTCGACTCCGAGCGACCTCAGGACGTTAGCGACGAGGCTGGCCGTCTTGACCTCATGATATGCCAACTCGGGATTTTGGTGGACCCTGCGCCTGAGCTCGATGATTCGAGGCTCGAACTCCTTTACTTCCTCCAGAAGGCCTTCCATCGAGCTTCAGACCTTTGTTGCTCTTCCCTCAGCTATTAATCTTCCAGTGAAACCGGAGTGAGCGCCGCCCAGTGGCGGCAGACAACTTGTGGTTGGTGATGTCTCCGAAGAATCTCGGACTGCATTCCGCCTGTTCAGCCTTTTATCCCGTTTCCTCAGGACCTCCTTTGTTGAACTATCCCCGCGGCAGGGAGGCGAAGGTTGCTGGCGCGGCGCTCTTTGCCGGGGTGGTCCAATTCGCTCTTGCGATGTTTCTGGCGGAATTCCTTTACCCGGGGTACAGCGTTTCAGGCAGTGCGATTAGTGATTTGGGTGCTACCTGCACTAAGGGAGTATGTCACACAGTTCAACCGAGTTCAACCATCTTCAATCTCTCGATAATACTCGCGGGGCTCCTCGTCCTTGTTTCTGGTTACTATCTTCGAAGGGCCGTCAGAGCCAATGCGATTGTTGCCTTTACCCTCACAGCAGGAGCGGCGATGGTCGGCGTGGGCGTCTTCCCGGAGACGTTTAGTGTCATCCACGGGATTGTCTCGCTGATCACGTTTCTTTCCATCTCCTTCGCCGCGATTGCCGCCTACAAGGTTGAGAGGAGTCCCCTGTCGTACTTCTCGGTCCTACTCGGCATATTCTCACTGGTCGCAACCATCCTGTACGTAGACGGGGAGTATCTCGGGCTTGGCGTCGGTGGGATGGAGCGGATGATCGTCTATCCTGTCCTCCTCTGGTCAATCGCCTTCAGCGGGGAACTGATTGCCGAGGGGCACAAATTCTAGGAGAGAAGAGGTTACGGGGCGAGCAGAAAGCAATGCCCGTCTGCCCGAAATGCGGGAAGTTGATCAGCCCTCAAAAGTGGGGGAGGCATCTAAGACGTTGCGGGATCAAGCGCAAGCATTTGAGCAGGCCTCTCGTCGAACACGGGGCGAGTGCCGACGTCTACTGGGGAAGGCACTAGGCCGCCTTTCCGTTACTCGCCTTGATGGAGCGAAGCCTGCTTCGGATAGGGGCGATGACGATGAAGGCCAGGGCTGCGACCAAGGTTATCGGAATCACTACGATCGCTACTTCCACGATTCCTTGGATGACGCTGAAGAAGAGGTTCGCGGCTAGATTCGTGAATCCCGCGAAGTCGAACCCGACCGGGGCTCCCGATGCGTGAATCATCACCCACGATGTCTTGACGTTCCCCGATGAATCCGTCACGCTTATCGTCGTGTTGTAGTCGCCCGCCTTCGTGTAGGTGTGAATCAGTGCTTCTCCTTGGGCGGCCGTCCCGTCGCCGAAGTTGTAGTTTACGATGTATCCTGGGACGCCACCCTTCTCGAACGTCCTGAAGGTGACGCTGAGGGGGGTCGCCCCGGCAAGGGGTGAAGCAATCACCTTGAGGCCGAGTGGCGTCTTGACCGCCGCTCTGGAGAAGGTCGCTGTGATCGTTGCGTAATCTATCAATCTCCTCGTCTGTAGTATCTCGCTCTGGACGGAGTTTATCTGTGCGTTGACACCCTGCAGATATCCCTCGATCACTATCGTAGCGTTGAGAGAGGTCGACTGGTTCAACAGCTTCAGAAACGCATCGCGCTCTGCCAGGAGTGACTGCAGAGTCGCGTTCATGTCGGTGTACTTGATGGTCACATCATTCGATGTAGCGATGGAGTTAGTCACATTGCCGATTGCCTCGACTTGGCTTAACGCATTCTGATACTCGGAGGCAGGAACGCGCAAAACGGCGGTGGCACTGCTGTTGGTTGAGGAGGAGAAGGCAACGTATCCTCCAATCGAGTATGCAATTCCCGCCGCCTTTGTGAGAGCGGACTGAGGGGATGAGACCCGTACCGTCAGGTTACTGAAGAACTCGATACTGCCGCTCTGAAGCGGCGATTGGGAGGGGGAAGTAGCCTTGGGTGTGGTGGAGTGTGTCGCGGGTACAACGGGAGTCGGCGACAACACTATCGTTGTCGGCGCAACGAGGTTAGAGCCTCCCCATTCTATGGTAGCCTGCTGGCCGGCCCCAGAGATGCTGCTCAGGGCACCTCCGATTGTTTGTAATGGTGCTGTCGTCGGCAGTTCGGCATTATATTGCGGCGATGTTGCGTACACACCTCCCGACCTGAAAGCACCTACCTGAGGGCCAAGAGCGCCAGCGATTCCAACGATAACGCCACCGATGATGACGAACGCGGGCAAGATCAGCAATAGATTTCTGACCAGCTTGCTCTTTCCGAGCAGCGCTTTCAGGCCCGACTACCTCCATTTTGGGCATACGGCCACGCATCGGTGAACTCGACCATCATTCACCGGTGACCTAGATTCTATATACGTCTAGATAGTAGAACGGTCAGTTCAGGGATTCGAACGAACCCCAAAGATTGTTAGAAAGTACTCTCTTAGGCCGATGAAGCTTTGAAAGCTTTTAGTCGCGGACGGGCGCCTCAAACTGGCCATGACCCATGAGCGGGCTGAGCCTGATCGGGAGAAAGTCGAGTACGAACTAAGGGGAAAGACGCTGAAGGTCTATGCACACCTGCTGCGGGTCGATTCCTCCGGCGTAAGGGAGATACAGAGGGACCTCGGCTTCTCAAGCCCGAGCATCGCCTTGCACCACCTGGAGAAGCTGGAGAGGCTCGGGATCGTGGGTCAGGACAATCTCGGGAGGTACTTTATTGCCAGAAAGGTCGATGTCGGGGTCCTCAGCGCTTTCACGAGCATCGGTCGGCTAACCCTGCCGAGGCTCGGGTTCTATGCGGCCTTCTTCACGACTATAGCCATCGCGTACTTGCTCGAGAGCGGCGCCTCGGCAAACCTCTACGCTGTCGTCGGAACCGTCGGAGGGGTCATCGTCTTCTGGTACGAGGCTTGGAGGGCCTGGAGGAAGAGGCCGTTCTAAGGGTTAGGATTATGTAAGAGACGTGAGATTGACAATGAGATGTCGAATAGATAACAAGGTCTACTACGCCGCGTCAGCGACGACGGCAACCGCAACGATGAGTTCTTCGACGACAGCGGCAGCGACTACCACTGGGCCCCCAGCTGTGAACGCGGCTCAATCGGCCGTAACGGCCACGATTTCGAGCGTGCAGCCCAACTCTTCGTACTCTGTGCTCTTGACGTTCCTGCCAGTCGCGGCTGCTCTAGCCCTGGGCGCTTCCGCCTATCTCATCTCGCGAAGCAGAATCGAGAAAGAGGCGTAAACCACCGCAATTCGGGGCATGAGCTAATCGGAAGGCTGGATTATCCTTAAGTATTGAGCTCTCCCATAAATGCGTACTCTTGCCCGACGAAGCCTCCACAATGGACATGCTCGAAATGACCCCTCTCTTCTCAGGCTTGAACAAGGGACAGCTGAAGGCGATCGTGAAGTCGTCTAAAGAAAGGTCCTTCAAGAAGGGTGAAGCAATCGTCCGGGAAGGCGAGTCTGGTGTCGGGTTCTACATGATCGTCGGCGGTTCTGCCGAGGTCCGCCGCGACGGGAGGGCTCTCACGAAGTTAGCGCGAGGTCAATTCTTCGGGGAGATGGGCCTCCTCGATCAGCAACCCAGGTCGGCAGACGTTGTCGCTCTCGAGGACACGAACTGCCTTGTCCTCTCCGCGCCCACCTTCTGGTCGCTCGTATCCACCAATCCCAAGATAGCCCGGGCTCTCGTCCAGGAGTTGGCTCGCAGGCTTCGGGAAACCAACAAGACACTCACAGAATAGACGCTCAGTAAGGAATAGGAGCCGAGCCCATCTCGCGGCTCTCCCGCGTTGAGAGGATGACGCTCGTCTAAGTAGGTTTTTGGGATATTGGCCGATAGATCTCAGAACGCCATAAGTACACGGATATGTGTACGTATACCAAATGACCTCCAAGAACCTCAGCGTGAAGGAGGATGTCTACAAGAAGCTTCGCGAAGCAAAGAAGGGGAACGAGAGCTTCAGCGATGTAATTGAAAGATTGCTCGATGGAGGGCATGACCTGATGGCGTTCGCAGGCATCCTCTCCCGGGACAAGGAGTTTGAGCGAGTGAAGAGCGACATACAGCAGGTTAGGAAGAGAACGGTGTTGAGGACTTGATTGCGATCGACACCTCGGTTGCCATTGACTTCCTTCGCGGAGAAGGGTCATCGGTCTCCAAGGTAGAATCCGCGCAGAGACTCACGGATTCGATTGGCATCTCCTCGATGTCTCTGTTCGAGGTGCTCCATCCTCTCTACCACCGAAAGCTCGACACGCAGGAGAGGATAGTGAGGTCGTTCGTGCATCAGTTGAGGCTACTGCCCTGGACTCGGATGCAGCCGAGGAGGCAGCCAAAATCATGGGTTCCCTCCTCAGGATAGGCCAACAAGTCAACGCGCTGGACGTGCTGATAGCCGGAACTGCGGTTGCCAACGGTGCTGAGAAGATTATTTCGAAGGACAGAGACTACGAGAAGATCGCAAAAGTCTCAGACCTGAAACTGGAGATTCTGCGATGATGAATCATTCCGCGGGACGTAGGAGTCTTTGGAGGCCGGCGCTTCAACGACGGTTCTTTCCAACCATACAAATCGAGATAATCGGGATCTTGTGACTGTCGTCGTCAGATGGCTGAGGGAAGGCCACGCTTACATCACGAGTGCGATTGCCCTGCACGGACTCGCACTGCCGCCCACGAGGGCCAGGGGGACTCCGATGAACAAGAACTTCTTGCCCATCACGCGGTCGAGATTGGCTAGGTTCTCGAAGATCACGACTTTCTTGGGGAGCAGAGTCTTGTGGGCCACGAATGGAGGTCGGTCCGGGCTCGGGGAGTCTAATCCGACAGCCCCAAACCCTTTCTCGATAATGTAATCGCAGGCCCCCTTAGTGAGGTCTGGATATTCCAACCAGTCAGGAGTCCGGCTCTTTGCTGTGTAGCCTGTAAGCAGGAGCAGAATCCACCCCTTGACGTTCAGGTCTTGTAGGCCTGCTGCTGTGAGCCCCTTTCTAATGTCTTCTTTGCTTATGGGATGGCGCTTTGGTCTGCCGGAAAGGTCCAGCACCAGTCCATTTCCGACGTAGTGTCCAAGAGGCATCCTGTCGATGGTCTCTCCCCCCTCGACCATGTGCGCCGGCGCATCGGTGTGCGTCGCTGTGTGCTCCGAGAACGCCCACAAAAACGAAAGGTAACCGTCTTCCTTCGTGGTCTGGATGGTGGCCCTCAGTGGTTGAGGGGCTCCAGGAAAGACAGGCGTATCCAAGCTCTTGAGTTCCACCGAAAGGTCAACAATTTCCTTGAAGAGTGGCCTCTCGTCCAATTACGACACGAGCACCCTGACGCACCGAGGAGGTTCTTAATATCCTTCCGCGGCGAAGAGTTTAGTCACTGCTCCGCAGGCATCGCTGGGCGGTTTGCCGCAATCGGATGCGCGGCCACTACCATCCCGCTGGCGGGCCTCAATGACGGACCACTACGCTAAGCAATCTGCTGCCTTCCCTGGACCTACTGTGCGGAGAATGATGCGTTAACTTCATATAATTTACGTGACACCCGACCGGAAGCCGACTTGCAGGCGAAGCAATTTTTCCGCGAAGCAACCGGCCTAGTGAGGGAGTACGGTGCCATCGACACCCTGCTTTTCGCATCTGTCTTCGTCTTTGCGCTCGTCTTCACGATTACCCAGTTTCCCTGGTTCTACGGAAACACTCTAGGAGCGAATCTGACTGGTGCACTCTTCCTCGCGGCGGTCCCGTTCATCTTCCTGATGCTCTCCTACTGGGCGATAGGGGTGTTGATGCCCAGGACGGGCAATGATTACGTGTGGGTGGGGCGCATACTCCACCCGTCAATCGGCTTCACCTGGGGCCTCATCTACGTCCTCATCGTCTTCTTGG
>VBPK01000255.1 GCA_005877225.1 Nitrososphaerota archaeon | reverse complement strand
GTGGTCGAAGACCTTCTCAGGTACAGGCCTTCGAGGAGCGGTTACGGTGACAGGTGGTTTGATGTGGGTTGGACTAGGAGACGGCAACCTCTATGCGCTCGATACCGACACAGGAAACATAGTGTATACCAGGTTCATGGGCGTGGGTCTGAACTACGCCCCGACGTTCGCTGCGGACTCCAACGGCAACATGAAGATGTTCGTGACACTCGGTGGAGGTGCGTTCTGGGGCAACGTACCTGGGAACTTGGTCGCATTCGGCTTACCGCCGAATCTTCCTGTTACGACCACAACCCAGATTGCGACCACAACCCAGATTGCGACCACAACTGAACGCTCTACGGTCGTGAGCACCGTCCAGGGACCGTCAACTGGGATAGACCCAGGGACATTCTACGGGGTGACGGGATTAGCAGTGGTATTCATCATAGTGACGGGTATTCTCGTCGTCAGGCGTAGAATGCCCACCTCCTAATTTTTTGTGGTAGACTGTGTGAGGGACTTCTCTCTAGAGGTGATTATGCTTATAAGTAACAAATCCCCTGAAAGTTCCTGGTTTTGAAAAGAACTCTCATTGCTCTCTTGCGCGTATCATTGGTTGTAACCGCGGCGGCTGGAGGGTCATTCTTCTTTGTAGGTGGCGGTATTCCGCTTGCGATAAGTGGAGGCTCCTCCTCACCCGCGTTGCAGAGTACAAAATACGCGTGCGACCCACCGGCCATTGTGACGCAATACTCATGTGATCAGTTGCCTAAGGGTTATCAGATTGCAACGAGATTACTAAACGCACCCCAAGCATCCTGCTCAGCCAAGATGACCGAGTCAGCCTGCAAGCTGCTAAAACAAACCTTTGGAAATGGTGTCTGCGACCCGAATGAAACACCTTGGACGGACCCTCTTGACTGTGGGTGCAGCGGTGCGGTGGTAAGCGACCCATACACAGGAAGATGTGGATCCCCTGCGGTTGTCTGCCAACTCACCGGCGCTCCAGTAAACTATAACGGTTAGACCGGATTCGCTGAACTCGGATTCTCTCGTCCGAGAACCAGGAGAGGACCTGTCTAGTAGATGATGCAGGTGAGCTGAAATAGTTCCGAGAATACCTCTGTCTGCCTCTCGTACCTTACTGTCAGGTTCGAGAAGGGCATCTAAGAGGATGGACTCCCGAAAAGCCCTATGTGCCAATCTATTAGCAGATGGCCCAAGCTGAAGGCCAAAGCCGTAACGTTCAGTGATAACCAGAGGGGATTTGTATCAGCCACGCGGAATCTTTGAGAATCTCCTGCCAAAGTGCCCGCCAATCACTAGGCTTGCAAGGGAACCGTTCCGGAGTTCCCGTCCACTTTGACCGGCATTCCGTCTTGGAGCCTGGTCGTGGCACCTCTAGGGCGAGCACCGCCGGTATTCCGTACTCTCGGGCGATCATGGCAGGACGTATCTCCGAAATGTTTCTCCAGAGTAGATTCAAGCGCCTTTTGATGAGAAAAGAAGGATGGTGAAAGCCACACTTTGTCCGGGCATGGATAACCTGTTTGCAAGCCGGGCTTTTCGGATTTTGATGCAAGTTGGTTCTTACTGGTTGGCCTACTGACTGTACAGGTGTGGGCGCTGATGGAAGCAACAACTATTCGGAATTTGGATTCAGACTCGATAAGGAATATCTAGTGCGTTCAAGAAATTGGATGGACTATGGAAGCTAGGGTCTCAAATCTGAGGTGAAAGAAGATGAAGCGATCAATAACAATCGCAATCCCTGTCGTAGCATTAGTCGCAGTCGCAGGACTCACCTACTTCGGCTACACACCGATACCGGCCCTGTTAGGTTCCTTAGCTCCCAGCTCCTTCGCGGCAGGCTCGGGTACCCTCAACTTCTACATCACCGACGCAGCGAGCGTCACCCTCAAGTCCCTCATCCTGAACGTGACGAGTTTGACTCTGAGCTACCAGGGAAACGTTACCACAACCGCCCCGCGTGACCAGTTCGTCTTCCAGGTCCCCTCCTCGACAGGCATGAACGTCGACATAACCAAGCTTCAGGGTTCGGCGCTTCTCCTCGGGGCGACAAATGTCCCTGCGGGGAACGTGACCAGGATTATGCTGAACATCACGGGGGCCAAGGCGTTATTCACCGACGGCACATCGGCAAAGCTGAAGGTCGTCGCTAACGGCGAGCTGATGATTCCGTTCCACTTCCAGGTCCACAGTAGCGGGTCGGTGGACCTGACGATCGACATCCTGCCGAACACCATTCGAGTGTGTAACGGCGTCGCGACCGTTCTGAAGCCCGTGATACACCTCACCGCTG
>VBPK01000058.1 GCA_005877225.1 Nitrososphaerota archaeon | reverse complement strand
GGTAGTTGTTGTGGTGCTCGTGGTGGGGGATGTGGAGGCGCTCGTTACAGTGGTTGTCGTAGTGGTCGTTGCTTGTGTCGTAGTCGTGGATGAAGCTGAAGTCGAAGATATCGTAGACGAGGCCGTGGTTGTCGACGTGGAACTCGTCGCCGTGGTAGTTGTTGTGATCATCGTAGTCGTAGCGGTGGTCGTGGTAGAGGTCGAGGTGACGCAGTTCATGACCGCCGTCAGGGTGGTATCACTCGTCACCGAGACTGCTCTTGGATTGCCCGTGCTGCCGTTGTCTAGCCAGTGGTCGAAGGAGCAAGAGCCGAACCCATTGACCAGGAGGCTGTATGACTGGCCGTTATTGAGAGTGAACGTGGCTGGGGTGAACCCACTCGCCACCGTCACTCCGTTCTGGGATAGCACTGTGTTGTAGCCAGTGAGAGTCGCTCCGGAGGTGTCCTGGGTTGCCACCGACAAGTGAGACGTGCCGCCGATAGAGGTGGTCGTTGTCGTCGACGAGGAACTCGTCGCCGTAGCAGAGGTTGTGGTCGTGGTAGTCACAGAGGCGGTCGTGGTAGTCAGAGAGGTGCTCGTCGTCGTCGTCGTCGATGTCGATGTGACACTCGTCGTCGTGGTAGTTGTTGTGGTAGTAGTCGTGGAGGAAGTCGTCGTAGTTGTAGACGGAGCAGGATCCAGCGCGGCTACCATATCCCCAAAATAGGGTGGCAAAGAATTCCAAGGGTTCGGCATAGTTCCGTTGCTCATGTAGATGTAACCCACGTACTTCGATGCACTAGCAAGGTATGATTTACTCAGACTGTTTACACCATGCGGCAGAATGCCCCAGTTCGCCTTATCATAGTTCGCATGCCATCCTCCAAGGTAGCTGATTGCAGGTGCTCCCGAATCTTCATAGAGGATGATGGTGTCCACGGTGCCTACGTAGCTTGGTCGTGTTTCAGTGCCGGGATTTCCTATTACAAGTGCGAGTCCATCTGATTTTGCATGGTTGGTCAGACTAGAGTAGTAGTTTTCGTCTCCTCCGTAGTATGACATCTGGTCGATGATTATTCCGTCAACGTTGTACCAACTCTTGTACTCGTCAATCGCGGTGAAGACATCACTGATGTTTCGTGAACCATAGTTAACCCATGTGTATCCAATTACAATAATGCCAACAGAGTGAAGTCTTTGCGTCAGTGTTGCGTAGTTCGTATTTGGGGAACTCCCAGGACCGCTGTTAGGATCGATTATGGCAATCATTGGTACGTCGGGGTGATTCGTCTTTGCCTGGATGACAGGGTCCCATTTGTCAAGCCGGCTGTTGTATATCGGGATCAGAAGGGTGGTTGGTGAGGAAGCCGATGCCGTTGCCGGCAAAACGGGAAGCCGGACGAGCAATAACAGAATTGCGGAAATTGTCGCAAAGAGAGTTATGGACTTGTATGATGCGTGAGACACCACTATTAATCTTAGCCATCAACGCTATCTGAGTATGCGAAGTTTTTTATGCAAGAGACTTGCATTCAAAAGTAACATAACTCATTACGATGCAGCAACGAATTCACTTCCGCTCAATCACGGACCAGGGATGGAGGTAACACTTTCACGCCGTCGGGGGTTTTCACGCATCACCAGAGTCTGGCAAGTAGACTGGCAAAGCGCGCCCACATACTTGACTCAACTGGCACCATCATTGACCGAGAGGCAACGACTCGAACTCGGTGGGGAGACTTTCGGGTATCTCCATCTTCCTATTCCCGCATAAGCAGGCTCAAGTCCAGAATCTCGACTCCCACCGCGCCGTCGTCATGATTATCGTAGAAGAAGATTAGGAGTCCGTCCTCGGTTGGCTCTCCGACCGGTTTCTCCACGTGCCTGAACCTGATGTAGAGGTCGTTGCGTTCGCCGTAGTCTACTGCCAGGACGCTCCTAGGGAGCTTGATTCCGTACGCCTTTTCGATCTTGGATAGGATCTTCCTCAGGTCCAGGTCTAGGATTGTTCTGCTTGTCATGGCGTTCTATACCTCCTCTTCTTCCTCTTTTCGTTGATTATGAAGGCCGTCCTAATAAGCCCTCCACGCCCCTCCGCGAATTCGTAGATCACCCCCAGGAAGTGCCTCTGGTCGATACGCTTCAAGGCATGGTGTCCTCCCCGCCTGTTCTGATGTATAACGACAAGTGGTTTTCGAAGAAGAACAAGAAAGAAGGAGGGATCCATTAAGGTTGATGGAGGGACGATTACTGGGGGCAGGAATTACCGGCGTTCCGCGCCCAAGATGATTCCTGGGCAAAGGTCAGGAGGGAGGAGAGAATATGAGGTAGGCTTCATTCTTTGTGCTTGTTAGCCCCGTGACCTCATTAACCTGCCATCGATGCTGAGGGCGTGGCTCCCGTGGATGAACAGGAGAAGACTTGCGCCGAATAAGGCGAAATCCTTTTGGAGACTGAGCGGATTAATCAGTTGTCCCGTCGTGGCGTTTATGAAGAACTCGATTATCCCCCAGAGTGCCACAAGTCGTACTCCTAGACCGATTATGAAGAGAATTGCTCCCAGGGTCTCAAGGGTTGTAGCAAAGAGGTACAGTGTGACAGCATTCTCCGTACCGAAGATTCCCAGCTGCGGCAGGCCTTTGACAAGATTCGCACCGTTCAGGGTTCCCGCAAGAAGGCCAGTCCAGCGGTTTCCAAATGCAAGAAAAATAGCTGCGAGCCAAGCGTAAGCGATCATGAGCCTCATAACCACAAAGCCGTACTCAATCCCCCTGTAGGGAGAACCAAAGAGAAAAGATCTTACTCGACCCCCGCCTCCGCCACCACCCGCGGCTGGCTTCTCCTCCAAGCTTGTCTGTCCACAAATATCAAGAATTCATCTATATTTACCTTTGTAAACTGACAGTAGACTCAATTGGAACACGGCAGATTACTCTTGCTCTATGCCCATTACACTGGAGTTCGCCCAGAGTTGGAGGTATTCTTGGGAAGGTTCCAAGGGTGCCAAGATTACAGATACTATATGTGAGCCTAATCCGACCCGCGGCATTTCGCCGTGCAGGGTTCATTGCGCCTCAGCCTCAGTCCCCTAAGATACCAGCCGCGACAGTTCCGGCTAAGTACTGATGAGCGCTTAAGAACGAGTAAATATCACTGAGAAGTCATAGGGAGTCCATGCCGAAAAGGGAGGAAGCCAAGCCGGCAAAGAAAGAGGGAAGCGTAGATACTCTCCCTCAAGAATCTGAATCGCAGGTGGTTCCCGCTGACGGATCGAGTAGTTCAAAAAAGACTACACGCAGGAGGTTCATCAAGGCTATTCTCACAGTAGCGGCTCTCGCTACGCTCGGCGGATATGCCCTGAGTAGGTACATCTCCACTCGAGGAGCTGGTCCGTCGCTTGCTCGGCAGTTGGTCATGGTTGATGACTCGAGTCCCTATGGGACGGCTGCAGGAAGGAAGGTCAACGTCAGCGACCTTACGACCTTCCCCCCAAATTCACACTGGGTCATAACCTACCCTTCATCCGGCGACTCGAAGGTCGACGCCCAGGCTGTCGACACTTTCAGGAAGTTCGAGTTGATACGCCTGCCTGTCGAGCTCGGTGGAGACAAGCCAGCCGCCAGTTCTTTCGTGGCGTTCAGTAAGCTCTGCGTTCATCTGGAGTGCAGTCCAAATTACAACCCAACTCAGAACGTCAATCCGACTGAGAACGGGTACGAATCCGGCCCTGGATACACCACTCACCAGAACTTCGAGTGTCCCTGTCACGGTACTACGTACAGGATACCCGACGGGCTCGCCGTCGATGGGCCAGCCTCCCGTCAACCTCCGCCCACAAATGCCGTGCCGATGCTGACTCTCTCAGCGGATGATCAGGGCTACCTCCGGGTGGAACCCCCTATCTGGGACGTCAACCACAATGGCAAGCTGGGATATGGCAGATACGTGTCTGCATAAGCGCGATTCTCTTTCTTTGCCAATAGTAACTTATGCTGATTAGGTAAAAAGAAAAAAGTCCAATCCGTTCACTTCAGTAAGATTAACTCGACTCGGCAGTCAGTAGGAGATTTCCCTTTAGCGGCGTGCGGGCGTCGAAGAGAAGCAGGAGACGGGGGAAACAGAGACCCATCAACGGTATTTATGTCGAATATCAAGGGAAGAGGGATGTCACCATTCGGGCGAGTGAACTATGGCAGCTTCTGGCGGGCCTAAGGTAATCAGGTCGCTGATGCCTTCGTATTTGCGAAGGAGTTCATGGCCCTTCTGGGTCGGCGCGTAGATGCCAAAGCCATCGTTTCTTATGAGGCCCTTCTCCTCGAGAAAAGCCAGGTACTCCTTGAGCTGGGCGTACGAAAGAAAGGCGTTGTACATGATTCGCGTCTTTGTGGCGCCGTTCATGGCTGCCTGCAGAATCATCCCGATTATGTCGGTCCTGCTCCGGTACTTCATCGACAGCTAGTACACTTTCCCATATATAAAAGGCCCAGAACAATTCTATAGCTTTCCCCCAAAGTTAATCCCTTTCTCGCCTTAGTGGGATCTGGGTCGGTACGGGCGAGTTCGCAGGTACCCGATTCTTCGGTCTCTGAGAAATCAATCGAGGTAACCTTTTGTGAAGGTTCGACTCCCTTGAGGGAGTTGGCGCCGGGCCGGAGACGAGACGCGTACAGAGACGCAATCGAGAAGGTACGTTCGCAGCATTCCGGCTCAATCAAGCACGCGACCGCCACTGTGGAATGCCCCAGGTGCGGCACCAGGCAGGTGCTAACCGACGCCCCTGGGATGCGGGTCTGCCTCAAGTGCGGTTTCGAATTCGGACGGACGACGCAGGGTTAGCGCTTCCTAGTCATCGTTCACAAACCTCCATTCTACGGAGTGCCACGCCATAGCTGCTCCCGCGGGAACCACACGCGAGGCTCTGGGCATTCATGGTCTGCTGGTCCTCGGATCCACAAGGGTCCACTGAGCCGCGCACCGGCTTGGGCATACACGGTCACGTTCTATTCCGCTTGTAACAGGCGACAAATTTTGCAACGGAAGCATGTACGAGAACTGCATGTTATGACCTGACCTTGCGCCTACGGACTTCGTACAGCCGGAGGATTAAGTCGCAATGCCGATGATGATTATGGCGATACCGAGAGCCACTGCGGTCGTTGGGTCGAAGACTATGGATGCTAAGACAGCTCACTCTCGATAGCTCCAGCTCGCTGTGTAGGTGTCAGGATACGAATGATAAAGCCGCTACCGTGCGGTCGCCGGGATTGTCACGACTACGTCGTTATTTCCTTGCTGAGAATCTCATAGACTCTCGGGCCGAACCTCTGTTCCACTAGCAGGAGGAGGTCCTCGTAGCCGTAGAAGACGTCGAGGAGGCTGATTCCG
>VBPK01000057.1 GCA_005877225.1 Nitrososphaerota archaeon | reverse complement strand
CCGCCGTGATGGGTGGCCTGCTCCGCCATGCGGTTCATCTCCTCTAGGAATTCGGGGGTGTTGTCCTTCATCGCCACTGGCGTCTCCCTTCGTATGCCGATGTAGACGTCGTATCTCTCCGCCTTCGAGATGTAGAAAGACTCTGCATGGGAAAGGCCGACCAGGAGAAGTATGGCATTCCTGCAGGGATCCCACCACTTTAGGATCCTCTGCCTGGCCTTCTCAGGGTCCCAGAGGTCGGCCTCCTTGGTCTCGGAGATCTCCTTCTCCGGATGGGTCAGGACTGACGTGCTGATGTCTCCTAGCCACCTAATGTCTATGATCTTGAGCGGAAGGTCGAGGTGCCTTGCGACTTTCTTGATGCAGAACTCCTCGTAGTCGTAGGTCCTCTGTTTGTAGTCGCAGAAAATCAGAAGCTGGTCCTTCGGCTTTAGGGTCTTCTTGACGTAGTACGCCGTGGTCACAGAATCTACTCCGCCCGAGATGCAGTTAATCGCGCTCCTCTCATCTTTCTTCATTTCTTCACTTCCGGCCTGACTAAGGAATTGCGTCGAACCTTCAATCCCACGAGGACCTTCCTGTGCCTCCTGAAGTCGTACGATTGGCCAGTGATTTCCTTTAGCAGGTTTTCGTAGGTCGCCATGTACGCGATTGCTATTTTCTGTTCTTTCTTGGACAGACTGCATAGACAGCTGCCGCATTCAGGACATTTCCAGTCTCCGCACGTGTCACAGGATTCCAGATTGACCTTCTCGAACCATGCCATACACCTGAAACAGCACAGCCTGGTGGCTCTGCACACGTCAGATTCCCTCCAACCTGAGAGGCCCCTTGAGCCTCAACAACCCAAACAGTATTGACGACGAACCGACCACTGCGACCGCCCTCTCCAAGAACATGAACGGCGTTATGATCAACCACACCGGGCCCGGGAGGTTCAACAGAGAGATTGAACCGATGTTCATGGTGACTAGTTCGCACATCGTAGCGACGAAACAGTATATCGTCAGGTCACCCTTCTTCCCAAGTTTGAATATCCGTGCCTGTTTTGCCGCAATCAACCCTATGACGAGCGCGTATGGCACGAGCCAGAATATCGTCCCACCGGAGAACAGAACATACCAAACCGCGCCGAGGACGATGTACACTGCAGGGTAGGCCAGCGACCTGTGGAAACCCAGAGAGCCTAGAACAATCCCCATGGTAGGCACCAGCAGTCCATAAAAACCGAATATCGGGATTATCGAGAGCTGGAAAGCCAGCAGACCAATCGAGGCGAGAACCGCGGCGATGAGTGCGGCCCGAGGCCTGAGCAGACCGGAAACCACGGGTAACAGAATGATTCCAGCGGTGATGAATCCGGCGCCTCCTATGAACGCGTCTATCGGAATGCTGTTTGCTGCCACGTATAGTGAAACTAGAAGTGCGGCTAGGGCTAACCGTCTGGTATTGGGTGAGACGACCCCATTCGTCGCTGTGCCGGCCCCCGCCTTAACTTCTCCTTGTACCGAACTGTGATTACTCTTTTCCACTTTCCTCCTACTCCGGGATTTCTATGGCGGATCGGGTGGAGGCCCACTCACCCGCCTGCGATAAGGTTCGGATGATTAGATATAAAACTCCTCGCCGTTAGATACGGTCTGACGCCCACTAGACGTAATTTCTAAAGAACAGGCCTACTGAACCTATTTGTGCAAGTGAAGGGTCAAGGGCTTTAAGGTATGACCGACATCAGGATTTAACACGGTACAGGCGGCGGCGCTGGTCGGCATCGAATCAAATCTGAACCTATATTGGGACTCGAATAGGGGAGGGGTCGCTCAGATATTGAAGGAATTACAAGTTCAAGAGACACTGCTAGCAGACCAACGCACTAAGAAGTGTCTGTCCGCTCGGACATGACCTCCGCTGCTAAGATTTGGGGTGCCTGAATAGACATCCCGTCACGAGTGGTCGTCTGGAGGGGTGGGATTCGAATGTGCGCTCCCCCAGCGAAAAGCCCTGTCGTGCTGGGAGGGTTGGCTCAGAACGTTGCAAGAACTGCGAAGTTTGAAGGTATGACATTGGGCCAAGGATTCGAGTTAGAAGGGACCCGTTCTGAACTTATCTACGAAACCGTGACTCAGACCTTGACCTTGCCAAGGGATCGAATTGCTCTCGATTCCAATGCTTGTCCTTGCGACAGCCTACCACGCGACCAAACAGCCTGAATGTTCTATTTCGATCTGGAGTTGCTAGGCAGCTTATTTGAATTCAACGTCGAACACTTTTCATGTCGGCGAGTTCCAATCGATTGCTAAACGTCCGGAAAGAATCTCTTCATGAATGTCATTATAGCCTGACTTTCTCTAGGATTGAGCGACACTTGTAGCCCATAACTTGTGGGTTTCGGAATTATCCACCCATGTCGGATCAGCTCTCTCGCGAGCTTGTCTATTCGCCTCGCGCCATGCTTCCCGAGATCAGCGTCCTTGAACCCCTTATGTAGGTTGTCGAAGGCGGTATGGCTTGCTCCCCAGTTTCCCCTCTTGTGGAGCTTGAGGAGTATGGTCGCGCTTACTTCGTCGTCGGAGAGCATGAGTTCATTTATGATACTTTGAAAGGTTAATCTTATATACTTTGGCTATTCTATAAATTAACTGGTGCTCACATGGCAACATCATACAAACCCGACGAAACACTCCTGCTCAGGTATCTGGGCGCGAGCCCAACGCTTAGAATCATAGACTTCTTCCTGGACAATCCGCTCTCGGATTACTCGAAGAATGAGATTGCAAGGAATCTGGCGATGAGCAGGGTGACATTTTTCAAATACTGGAAAGAACTAGAGAAATCTGGCGCACTCAAGGTAACGCGGCAGATCGGAAGAGCCACTATGTACCAGCTTGACAGGAAAAATGAAGTCGTGAAGCAGACCATCAGGTTGGATATGGCATTGGCAAGGAAGACGATGGCGAAGGCTGTTGAAGAATATCAGAAGCCTGTGGCCATGAATCCAAAGGGGCGCTAGAGAACCATCTAAAGCGAGCTACCGAAAACGGCTGAACGCTTGGAAGTTTGCAAAGGAAATTGGTTCAGTAAATTCAAATTGAGTTTCATTGCAGGTATTTTGGACAGTCTTGTCGTCAGTTTAGGAGAGGCGGTCGGCATATTGTGTGATGCTTTTAGTGATGCGTTGGTGCAACAGGTTATCGTATGACTCATTCAGGTTCCAATGAAGTCGGGCGTAGTCGCGTGGGATTCAGGCTTAGAAGCGTTCGCTCAAATAGCTCAAATCTTACGTATCCATTCAAACGGAGTTCATTCTGAGCTAGTTTCTCGCGGCGCTGGTCGGCTCCGACAAAATTTGCAACAAGATTAGGACTCGAACAGATTAGTCTGAATCTCCATAGGGCAATCACTGAGACAACCTAAGGTGCCATGCTGTTCGGTCGCCGAGACTACAGCTTTACACGTACAGCTGAAAGCAGGCGGCTTCGTAGACTCAACATGTAGTGCGAGGGGTGGGAGTTTACCCCCGGCATGTTTGGTTCAAAGGAAACGAAGGTGTCTCCTCCCTTTCGTTATTTTTGAACGAAGAACCCTCTGGCGCTACGCGTTAACAGTAGAACAAGGAGGACCAGGTTAATCACAATGACTAGTCCAAATCCGATCGCAAGTCCAACGCCCACTGGACGGACTTCCGAGACAAAAGTCAAGGCAGATCCAAAGACGGTATCGCCCAGGGCTAGCCCTGCAAATGCAAGGGCCCACTTGCGATAGCCTTTCCTCCCCTTGTAAAAGGGTACCACTATTCGAACGGCCATCGCGGCCACCAGTACGTCTGTGAGTCCGGCCACAATGAAGGGTCGAGGAATAACGAGTCCGTCGTACCCTTGGAGAGGGCACGGCGCTTGGCATTGACCACCCGTCACGGTTGCTGCGAATACTAGTGCCCCCACGAAGCGAGCGATTTGAATTCCAATAATGCCAGTCGAAACCTTAATCGATAGCGGGATTCCTTTCAGGCCCATTGGAATGACGAACAGGGATTGTGGAAATAATAAACGTTCGAGCGGGCTTCCGCTGCCCTAGGACTTTCAACACCGGTGAGAGGCTTGCGTGTTTCCAGTGCGGGTGGTTGAACTACAGCTCAGGATGGCGTGACCAAAGCCGGAGCGCCTTGAGCTGTACATGAAGTGCGGTCGGCGGGATTTGAACCCGAGTCCTAGAAAGCCAGACTCGAAAAAGGCTCAAACTGAGCCTATTTCGATGAATAAAGCCCTAAATCTCGAGCTATTTTTTCTGCGGCGCTGGTCGGACTCGAACCGACGACCAACAGGTCTCCATCTCGACGAGATAACAGCCTGCTGCTCTACCACGCTGCCCAGTGGTTTTTCCACTTCTGAGCTACAGCGCCGTTTCCGCCGACAAGTCCGACTGTTAAAACGATTTCGCGAATTCTTCTGCCTTTTTTGTGACGTTGTGAACAACTCTTCGCCGTAAAGCGCCGCTTGATTGAATTCTCGAAGCTGACTGCCTCTGTTACCGGTACAGCACCGGCTCGAGTCAGCGATGCATTCCGACGACCTTGACCACCCCAATCTGCCTTAACCGCATCCCGCGATGGGAGTAGGAAATCTCATAGAAGAAATTCCCCCTCTCTCAGTTCTTTCGCATTAATCGCGCGTAACAAACGGGTACATTCTCAGGCATAAGTGCAGACACCCTCTAGAACAATCTACCACGCCCCTTTTTATAGAACAAGTTTCTAGCAGTGCCCTATGTCTCAGCAGATGTCCCCACAGGCCTACAGGCCCTTGCTGAGCATTTACGACCTCCTTGACCGAGTACTTGACAAGGGGCTGGTCATCGACGCAAACGTGTCCGTGGCTTTGGTTGGAATCGAGATACTGGTCGTCAGAGCGAGGATCATAGTTGCCGGTATCGATACCTTCCTGCGATATGCCGCAGCCATGGGTCTCTCGGCGCCGCTACCACTCGAAGAGACTGCAACAACCTCGACCGGCTAAGGGAGGGGAGCTGCCCCAGTTTGGCCATATGCCTTGTCTGCGGTAAGTACGAGGGAGTCGGGCTGGAGGAAGCCATGCAGCGGGGATGGATCTTCAATCGCTGCCCCGAGTGCCACAATGAGGCGCGAGAGTGTGAGTGAAAATGTCGCTTAAGCTGGAGCCCCGAAGAGACCTCTCGCTGGTCGACCTCCTCGACCGGATACTTGACAAGGGGGTGGTCATAAATGGAGACATCTCGCTGAGTGTCGGAAAAGTCGAGCTACTCTCACTGAAGATAAATCTCGTGATCGCCTCACTGGAGACCGCAAAGCGGTACGGGATCAAGCTTCCGTGGGAGACGGAGCCGAAGGGAGGAGAGAGGCTCCAGGAAAAGGCCCCGCGCCGCATCTCGACACTCAGGAACTACAAGGTGGTGTCCTGACGTTTGCCGTCGCCGACGAAGTCTCAAAGACAGCTTGAGACGCCCGGACAGATTAACCTCGGCCCTGGGGAGGGTAAGCTGGATAACGGCCTCGCCAGGCTCGTCCTCACGGTCGTCGAAGTCCTGAGGCAGGTGCTGGAGAAGCAGGCTCTGAGGAGAGCAGATTCGGGCAGTCTCACCGATGAGGAGGTCGAAAGGCTAGGCCTCGCTTTCATACAGCTCAACAGGAGACTCGTCGAGATTTCACGCGAGTTCGGCGTGAAGCCGGAGGAGCTCAGGGCCGGACTGGGGGCTCTCGTCCGGACGGGAAACCGAGACCTAGACACGGTCTCGCTAGCAGACCTTATCCAAAAATTGCTGGAGAAGGGCGTCGTGGCGGCTGGTCAAATTAGGATTGCCGTCTCAGACATCGACCTCGTCGGCCTCGACCTCCTCGCGGTCCGAATACACGGAGGAGAGGTCAGTGTCCTGCCCTATGAGAGCGTCGGTGCGGTCATCAGCCCCGTGCCGTTCAGCGAGGTAGAGTCTAATCTAGAAAACATCCTCGTCCACCAGAAAGTCGTGGAGCTTGCACGGGGAATCGGAACCACCCTCCCAGTCAGGTTCGGGGTCATCTTCAAGACGGAGGACGGGGTGGAGAAAATGCTCTCGAAGTCCTACGAGAGTTATCGTACAAAACTGCTCAAGCTAAAGGACAGGGACGAATTCGGGGTAAAGGTGATTCTCAACGATTCCGGTTTGAAGAGGATAAGGCAGTCTGTGGAGGCCCATTCAGAGGAGGTCGTGGCGACGAGGAAGAAGTTGCCGAAATCTGGGAGGGGGACGTCGTACCTCGTTAGGTTGAAGATGGAGGAAGCCATAAAGAACCAACTCTACAAGAAGATTGAGGATCTCAGCCAGCAAATCTACACGAGACTCGGCGAGCCCGCCGACGAAGGGGCAGTCCTGAAGTCTGACCATGAGCAGATTATCTTGAACGCCGCTTACCTTATCAACCGCAGTGAGGTGGAGCGTTTTCAGAAGGAGGTTGAAGCGGTGAGGAGGGACTTCGGGGGGGAAGGGTTGGTCGTGCACACGAGCGGACCTTGGGCCCCGTACTCCTTCTGCTAGAGGAAGCCATGATAATCGAATACCTGGTGATGAAGCTGGCCCTTCAGGCCGTTGTCGACGAGTGCAACCGTATGGCACTCATGCAGGAATCGCAGGAACGAGTTAGGTTCCTCAGGTCGGGAATCGCCCGACTGGAGGTGGCGTACGAGAGTGGCCTCATCGACGGAGAGGAGTACGAAAGACAGAGCCGAGAGATTCTTGGCGAGCTTAAGAAGCTCTCCATGGGGCAAAGCTATTCAATCCCTGGAGGCGCAACCTGATGGCAGACTTTCCCGACCTTTTCGATGAATTGGAGCGTGTCCTGCTCGGCATACTCGGCAGCGTCCAGGATTCGGGAGAGACCGCGTTCAAGAAACGTCGAGTCACTCATAGGTCGATAACTGGCAGCTTTTCATTAAAGGTGGGTCTTCTCGATTCGACAACTAATCGAGAGGCGCCGCGGGCGTATCCAGAACAGGCTGAGCAGGCGCCCCTGATCGACGTCATCGACGAGAGGGACGGCTTGAGGGTGATAGTACTTCTCCCCGGCATAAGGTCCAAGGACGTCAATGTCGGCGTCAGGGATCGTCTTCTTCGAATAGAAATAACGAAGGGAGGCACTACCTACTCTCGAGAAATCCCCTGCAAACTAGCACCGAGCGACATCAAAATCAAGTCTGTCGTGGAGAAGAACTCCGTCGTCGAGATCCTCTTCAGCAAGGTCAGGAAGGCGCGTTCGAATGAATAACGGTACCTCCGCTGGCGCTCGGCAAGGGAGAGTTCACATCGGCGTCAAGGTCGGGCGGGTGCTGGGCCGCTTCAAGA
>VBPK01000056.1:16020-18859 GCA_005877225.1 Nitrososphaerota archaeon | reverse complement strand
CGATGGCTGGCCGAAGAGAAGAAGGCTATCATCGGTCAGGTTGGTCGCGGGAAGTGTCAGTAAACCATAAGCCCTTTTTCCTCGAGCATCACGTGCAGGTTGTTCACGGCCCTATAGACTTCGCTCTCCTTCTTCGCTCCAGTACAAACGAGCTTCCCAGAGGAGAAGAGAAGTATCACGGTCTTGGGGTCTGGCATCCTGTGGATCAAACCGGGGAACTGCTCCGGCTCGTACATCGATTTTGGTAACTGTCTAGCCGCTTCCTCTAGGTCAATTTTCCCGCCAAGATTCGCCGATGCCACCATGTTCTGTATCACTATCTCTGCCTCGTTCTTGATGGGGATGCCCCCCTCCTTCAACCTCCTGACAACCTCTTGCACGGCCTTTCTTGACTGCTCCTCCGATTTTCCACCCGTACAGACCATCTTCCCCGAGCTGAAGATCAGGGTAGCTGTCTTTGGGCTCTTCAGTCTGAAGACCAGTCCAGGGAATGTGTCGGGATGATACTCCACGTCGACAAAGTTCTTGGTTATCAGGTTGAGCTCGACCCTCTGATTTATTGAGGCTGAAGCGACAACGTTCTCAATGCTTACTATTGCTTTCGTTTGGGGCATTAGGGAGGTGTGAAGATTCGAGAGCATATATAGTAAATAAAAGAGACTGGGAATCGGCCAGACAACGTCTGGTCGTGTGAGGCTTCATCGGTATGTGAGGCTCCTCTCAAATGATTCTCGAACCCCGAAGAGTTATCAGAACCCGGTCCTGCTCTGACCTAGAGATTGCTTTACCTATTATGCAGTCTAACTAGATCTTTATGCTTCTTGCAGGCTGAAACGGTTTCAGATGCTGAGAGCCCAATGCTTACAGAGTAAGAGCGGACGCAGCCACAGCCATATTCTTGATAGAGTTCAAGATGACCAAGGCGGGAAAGCAGATCGACCGCGTAGTTCAGGTCCATCTGGAGATATAGCGAATTCCGCCAATTCTCCGACTCGATACCGCCGAGACTTGATGGAATGACGGAAACTGCTCAGACAACGGCGAGCAAGACAGGGCAAGAACCAACAACGAAGATCTAGACACTTGAAAATACCTTCAACCTGAAGAGAGACTGGCATTCAGAGTTTATATACCAGACGAATAATCTCATACTCTGAGACTTAAATATCTCAGATTTATATCGCAACATGTCACACAGCATAAGTTTTTCGAGACTGCTGAAATCTGAGAGGATACTGGATAGATGCCCCAAATGCGGAAGGAGGCTAATGGTAATTGATAGCTCCAGAGGAGAACTCTTCTGCAGTAATTGCGGCTTCGTAATGAAGGAGAAGATTGTGGAGGCGGGTCCGGAATCGAGGTCTTTCTCTAACGAAGAAAAGGACAATAGAAGCAGGACCGGAAGCCCCACCTCCATAACAATGCATGATATGGGCCTTGCCACAGTAATAGGAGGCATGAACAAGGACGCATCAGGGAGGTCATTGTCCGGTTCCATGAAATCCACAGTCGAAAGGTTGAGGACATGGGATCGGAGAAGCCAGGTGCACGAATCCGCGGACAGGAACCTAAGGCAGGCATTAAGCGAGCTGCGACGGTTCTCGGACAAGCTGACAGTCTCCGAAGCTGTCACGGAAAAGGCCGCCTACATCTACAGGAAGGCACTTGAGAGGAATCTTGTGAGAGGAAGGTCCATCACATCAATAACAGCAGCATCGCTCTACGCCGCCTGCAGGGACATGGAAGTTCCAAGAACTTTGAAAGACGTGGCAGCGGTGAGCAATGTCAAGAGAAAGGACCTTGCGAGGTCCTACAGGCTCTTGCTAAAGGAGATGGACATCAAGATGCCAGTGGCAGAGCCATCGAGGTGCGTATCGAAGATAGCGTCTAGGGCAGGAATGTCCGAGAAAACACAGAGAAGGGCACGGGAAATACTGATAAGGGCCAAGCAGATGAGGATAACAGCTGGCAAAGACCCGATGGGATTTGCAGCTTCGGCGCTACAAGGGTCTCAGGTCAGCTCTCGGCATTTGAGTTTCAGTTTCGAGAAGTTATTCTCAACGGGTAACTATTCGCGGTCTTCTATTTGAAACACACGTATGAGGATAGGTCTAGAGGACTTTTCTCTGGAAAATCTTGCATGTTTGAAGCTCGCCCGCCTGACGGCCTGATGGGTTGGTCTGGTTCACATTACATACAGGAATATCGGATGAGGCTTCCTCCAGCCCGCAGGCGTGACCTCTATTTCACGCTCAGGCCTCCAACCGGGAATCGAGTAATCAAAATTTACGATTCTGGCACCAGCCCTTAGTTCTTTCATGAACTTGGGCGCCATTAAGTTCAGGGTATAGCTCGAAAGATACATGGCAAGGACGTCGGCCTCTCTCAAGCTTACCTTCTTGAAGTTGCGACACCATATCCTGATTTGATGAGACAGTCCCATCTCCTTCACCCTTCTGCGGCACTCTATCACGAGGCGCCTCCGAACCTCCACTCCCACCACCCTGGCATGAAAGTCCTTGGCTGCTGCTATCACGATTCTACCGTCGCCCGAGCCGAGGTCGAACACCGTCTCATCCGGGTTCACAGAAGCCAAGGTGAGCATCTTCGGTATGATGTCTCCCGGAGTCGGGATGTATGGTTCGGTGTAATTCATTCATGCCAAGTAGTTTCTCGCCTTAGATAAGCATCGAGGTGGCAGGGGTTGCGCCGACTTTTGTCGCGGCGACCCAGTTCCCAACTACTGGTTTGGCAGGGTACGGTAACATATGGTGCGGAGAATGGGATTCACACCGTGAATCCGAAGACGAAAGGATACCTGGAGGCCAGGCTGCCCTTA
>VBPK01000056.1:0-16000 GCA_005877225.1 Nitrososphaerota archaeon | reverse complement strand
GATTGTGACTGGGGGGCAACCAGGTCTGCGGTCAACCTCGCACAAATAGGCAATTCTACATTCGCTCCGGGAGCTCTTGATGGTAGAACTTTCATCATTGCGATATTGTTCCCAGGGTGTGACTTAATTACCGCCCCTACGAACACATCAAAGGCATGGTTAGACTTGTCGAACCTCTAAGATTCTATCCGAAACACTTTCGGAGAGCCTTGATCGCAAAGAGACAGAGGCAAGGTTACATCAAACTGAACGGCGAAAGACAAGCCGACAGCATCTGGAGAAAGCGCTTGGAACGAGGTTCTCAGCTTTGATCGGTAACGCCCATAGGGCGAAATTCTGGGCAGAGGAGCTTGCCTGGGGAACCAAGCTTCAGAAGGATTCATCAGTCTTGGTTCTGAGCAGCGAAGAAGACCGTTATGTCGCCTCGTTCACAAAAGCTGGATTGGCCGCCCTTGCCAGTGGTGCTTTCGAGGCGTTTACGGGAGGAAACCAACACCTACCGCAGGCAGACGGTGCCTTTAGATCGGTGTTTATCCCTTATGCTTGGCATGAATTTCACGATGGGAGCAGAGTTGCAGTTGAATGCTACAGAGTGCTCAAAAACGATGGGACGATCTCTATTCTGTCCCAGTCCCACGAACAGTTGCGCGGTAAGCCTCTGTTCAAGTTCTTCCCCGAAGCAGTCACTAGGCAAATCAGCCTTTATGCCAGTATTCCCGACCTGACTGCAGTTATTGAAAAGGTAGGCTTCAAGTCGATTGAAACTTCCAGCTACTCCTGGTCGGGTAACGTGAAGCCAAGCGAGTATATCGATGCCGCTGAAAGAAAACTTTGGCCAGAATTTGCAGTCCTTACAGACGAAGTCAGGCAGCGAGGTATCAAGGAACTTAGAGATTATATCGCGAGGCGTGGCGACGAGCCTTTTAGAGATGATGATGCGAGCACTCTAGTCGTGGGCAAGAAACAATAACTTACGACTTGTCACAAGACGGTTCCATTAATCCCCATGCGGCTACATAGGGAGGCCGATTTCAGTGAGCTTGAAGCAAATATTTTTTCGATGACGCGATGAAGTTAAGAGCGCCTCATGTTGAGATGTCTTACCAACTTCTCCAGTTGCATTAATATAGGAAGGACATCAGGAATGGGTAAGAATTGTCCAAGTTCAGAGTTGTGATCCGAACTAACTTCGGCGAGCTAGAGGTGGAAGGAGAGACAATCAAAGAGTTGAGAGGGGGTTGAAAGAGGTGGGGTTCTCTGTCGAACAAACAGAAGCCCTCCTGAAGAACAAACAGTAAGTGAAGGATTCCCCCACCTGCCGACTCAACGTGTAGAAAGCCTCAGAGGAGCTTGTGACTATCGGTACGAAGCCTTCTTCCCAGACACCGGCCAGTATCTAGGACGCGATGACAACTTAATGACAATAAACGTCAAGTACAACATCGGAGGGTATCTGCATCAAATGACGAACGCCTGCAAGGAGCCTGCCCGTTGCTTTCTCAGAGGGCTTAGACCCCGGAGCTCGATGAACAGTTGGTCCACCTCTCTCTACTCATACGCTGGAAACTACAACAACTTGCAGGCAGGCGAACTGGTTCGGCTGACGTCCGGAAAGCTCGCCCTGCTGGATTGCGACACAGGAGGCACCTGCGAGGTGAGAAACTATGACGGGCCTCATGGTTTTCCCCGACCACTAATCTTTGTCCAAATTCGCCACCCAAAACGGAACGCCCATGGGAAACAACCTTTATTGGAACAAAATCTCGCCCCTCCTCGACCGGCGTCTCGCCACGAAGCTGCGTGGCCCCTTCCGCATACTATTCGCGTGCCCCGTCCAAGAAGCCCCACGGGTTGGACTTAATATTAGATTTACGTAAAATTTGTAGACCCCATTTGCGTCTTTCGTGCATCGCGAAAGCATTTAACTGAAAGATATCAGGTGCTAAGGGGCGAATTTTGTCAACCTCCTTCGGATCAAACAGCCAAGGAGAGCACCATCTCTTCACCCCGCAGGAGGCGACGAAGATGTTGCCGGACGTGAGTGAAAAGATGAAGGCGCTAATTGCGAAAAAGAAGCTGCTAGACGCGCAGAAGGATGAGGTCGAGAGGTACAACCTGATCGGCCTGAGGACCGATGCGTCAACCGAGAAGGCGAAGCGACTGGACTTCCTCGCAGAAGACATGATGAAAACCATCAGGGAGTTGGAAGACCTCGGATTGACTGTAAGGGACATCGACTTCGGTCTGGTAGACTTTCCGGCGGAGAGGTACGGCGAAAAGGTCTTTCTCTGCTGGAGATTCGGAGAAGCGGATGTCGGTTACTGGCACAGGCCAGAGGAAGGGTTCGGGGGGCGCAGGACGCTCAAGAACCAGCTGGTCTCTCCCTAGCTAGCTTCCCAAGAGTTTCTCCGCGTTCCTCCTCATTAGATTCTCGGCCACCCCGGGTTTGAGCCTCGGCTTCAATGTCTCGTTGAAGTCGCGCATCCAGTCGCGATGCCTTATCATGGGGTAGTCGGTGCCGAAGAGAATCCGACTCTGAAGCGGACCGTTCAGGTACGATAGGAGAGACGAGGGAAGATACTTGGGCTTCCAACCGGAGATGTCGAGAAAGATTCTGGGATTCCTCATCGCGATCGCGATCGCGATGTCCATCCAAGGCCAGCCAAAGTGGGCCATTATCATCTTCAGGTCGGGAAACTCCTGCCCCACCTCGTCGAGCAGCTCGGGGTTGCTGTACCTGATCTCGCAGTCCCCGAGGGCCGTCGTGCCGGTGTGGAAGAGTATCGGAAGCTCCTCCTCTTCGCAGAGGGCGTAGAGCGGATACATCTTCCTCTTGTCGTTCAGGTAAACGGAGTTCGCGCTGTTGTGGACCTTCAAACCCCTGACGCCCAGCTTCTTTATCGCTCTCTTCAGCTCCTTCAGAGCCTGGGGAGGGGCGTTCGGGTCGACCCCGGCGAAGGGGAGTAGCCGCCCCCTCCCATGCGCGGCCATCTCCGCGATGTCATCGTTTCGAATCGTGTAGTTCTTGAAGCTCGGGTTCCGAGTGGCGTGCGTATCCTGGCCGAGGATAACGGCCTTCTCGACCCCGCTTTCGTCCATCTCCTCAAGAAGCTGGCCGATTGATTTTGGGAGAAGGGCCGTGTCGAGATTGAAGAACCTGCAGGCTTTCACGATGGGACCGTTCTTCAGAATGAAAGACCTTGTCCAGGGATGGACGTGGACGTCTATAGACAACCGAGCCCGAACGTTCCTGAAACGGGGTTAAAGTTTTCTACCAGTGATTCTCCACCCGAACGATGAAAGAGAGCGTGGAACTGAACGAGGGAGACCCGGCGCCAGACTTCTCCCTCCCATCAAGCGACGGAGAAGACGTGAAGCTGAGTAGGCTCAAAGGGAAGAACGTCGTTCTCTACTTCTACCCCGAAGACGACACGCCTGGTTGCACCAGGGAGGCTTGCTCGTTCAGGGACAACCTCCCAAAGTTCGAGAAGCTCGACGCCGTTATTCTCGGCGTCAGCAAGGACTCGCTCGCCTCTCACGACAAGTTCATCAGAAAGTACGGGCTGAACTTCACCCTGTTGAGCGACGAGAATTTGACCGCGCACAAGCTCTACGACACCTGGAGGCTAAAGAACAACTACGGAAGGACATACTGGGGTACTGAAAGGTCGACCTTCGTAATCGACCCCGAGGGGAGGATCAAGAAGATCTTCAGGAAGGTGAGGGTCGACGGGCACGACCAGCAAGTGCTTGAAGCACTCAAGGATTAGGCGCGAGCCTTGGGCTCTGCCTTTGCCGGAGTGAAGGCAGGGATACTCGCTGGAATAGTCTACGCCGGGTCGATGGGGCTCTTCAACGTCCTCCTACTCTACGCGCTGAAGGGCGACGTCCTCCAGTTCCTCTCCGCTAACCTCCCCTCGGCCTGTGGGGGGGTGGCTGGGGGTTTTCGGCCGACGCCGGAGGAATGCTTCTCGTCGGTCGTTCTTGTTTACATCCCCTACTTCATCTTCCTCGGATTTGTCATTTCTCTCGTCTTCGCGGCCGCGTACGGAATTCTCTACGAGCATCTGCCCGGCCAGTCGCCAAGGGTTAAGGCCGCCTCTATGGGGCTCCTCCTCCTCATTGCGCTGCTTTACTTGGGGCTGGCGGGTCTCAGCTTTGAGTATACGGCGAGGATTCTCATCAGCCTCTTCGACGTAGCGGCCACCATAGTGTACGCCGTCATTCTTGGGGGACTCTACAGAAGGTACACCCGCTCCGTGGAGTTCGTCAGCCAGGACGAGAACTCCTTGAAGATAATCGTCGATGGGAGGAACCTGACGGGGAAGACTCGGACCTTCCACCTGCGCTCCTCACACGAGGTCAAGGGGGAGACGTCTGGGGACAGCTCCTTCAAAGAGTGGGCGATAAGCGGTGGGGTTTCGATCGAGGACCCGAGGAGCTTCAGGACGACGATCGAGGTTAACGGGGACGGGATGTTAAAGGCCTTCTCCACCAAGAAGAGATAGATTCGCTGACTTAGGCTCCGGGTTTCTCGAGCTGGTGGCCCGCTCAAATCTCGATCGGGGAGAGCGTCTGTTTTGAGACGCCCCCTGTCAGAGCCTGTCGGTTGAGGACGATGTTCGATTACTCGGTCGATTCAGCGTAGATGTTGGTCAGGGCCCTGAATCTCCTCTTTGAGTAGAATTTGACGGCTATCTCATTTCGTGCTGGAAACTCCGCGGTCACGACCTGTGCGCCGAGCTTCCTGAGAGTCTTAGAGGCACGCTCAAGCATGGTGTTCCCGAGAGCCTTCCGCCTGTGCTCCGGAAGGATGTAAAAGTCTGTGATGTTGCCGCCGATCGTGGGCTTGTAAAAGGTCCTCTCCCTGACCTCTGCTCGCAGGACTCCGACCACGCTCTTCCCCTTCACAGCTACCAGAACGAGGGAGCTCTTCGATTCGAGCGACGTAGAGAGATAGCTCCGCGCCCTCGCGGGTGCGTCGTCGACGACGGTGAAGAGGGGGTCAAACTCGTTGTTAAGCCTCTTCATCCGGACGACCAGGTTCGCGGCCTCTTCAACGTCCTCCCGCCTGGCCTCCCTAACCGAGATTTCCTCCATCGCTGCTCTGTTCTCCCGCGTCGTTTTAGGCTTAGCGAGGTGGCGGGGGTGGAATGATCCTCTTCTCCACCAGGACCCTGTGCATCTTTCGCGAGCGCCCGATTATTTCTCGCGCGTGTCTTCCTAGTTCCTCCTTCGAGGCCCTCTTTCTTGCCTCCCCCTCCTCCTGAGCCTTTACGCCGACCGTCGCCGCCACTCTGGGGTAGACCTCCCAATCGAGCATCGTAGGGATTATCCTTCTGGGGCTGAGCCCTTTGTCCTTCGCGAAGCGGGCGATCTCTCTCGCGGCCGCAATCACCATGCCATCCGTGATCGTCCTGGCACGAACGTCTAGCGCGCCCCTGAAGATCCCTGGGAACAGGATGCTGTTGTTTACCTGGTTCGGAAAGTCAGACCGGCCAGTCGCAACTATCTCCGCTCCCGCAGCAATCGCCTCGCTGGGCCACATCTCCGGCACAGGGTTTGCCAGGAGGAAGACAATCGCCCTTTTCGCCATCCCCGCTATCTCACGCTTCTTGACGACGCGAGGCCCCGGGGCCGCCGCTGCAACAAGAACGTCAGCACCATTCAACGCCTCCTCGAGACCCCCGGTAACCCTGCCACCGTTCGTCTCCAGCGCGACCTCATACTTCCACCTGTTTCTCAACAAGAGTTGGTCCATATCCTCCCTCCCCGGATGGAGGATTCCCTTCGAGTCCACTACGATCATCTTCTTCGGATCTGCCCCAGCCTCTCCGAGCAGACGGACGGCCGCAATATTCGCGGCGCCAGACCCGAGAAAGGTGATTCGCGTTTCACCAATCTTCCTCTCGGTCAGCTCCAGTGAGTTGTAGATGGCCGCGAGGATCACCCCGGCCGTGCCCTGCTGATCGTCGTGCCAGACGGGTATGGTCATTCGACCCCTCAGCCTCTCCAGTATCTCGAAACACTTGGGCGACTCGATATCTTCGAGGTTTATCCCACCGAGCGCAGGCTCGAGGGAGCTCACAGTATCGACGAATTTCTCGACGTCCGTAACCCTGATCGGAAGAGGGTAGGCGTCTACCCCTCCGAGATATTTGTAGATGAGCGACTTTCCCTCCATGACAGGGAGGGCGGCCTCCGGCCCAATCTTTCCGAGGCCTAGGACCCGACTCCCGTCCGTGATAATCGCGATGCTGTTCCAGCGATTCGTGTATTCGAAGGAGAGTTCGACGCCTCGCTGGATCAACTTCGACACCGCCGCCACCCCCGGGGTGTACCAGATCGAGAAGTCGTCGAGGGACCGGATCGGTACCTTCGGCATCGTCGCAACCTTGCCTCCGTAAAACGCGGAGTATCTCACCGCCTTCCTTGACGCCTCTTCCCCCGCCTTCGCTCGAGGCAAAGACCTTCTCACGCAGCCCGGAGGCGGGAGTATTTTAAACAGAAGTCTAATTCGTTGCTTGTCTAAGCGGGCAAGCCAACGGCCTTATCGTCTTGAGTCTCTATCCAAACCTTTCTTAGATATGGAACCCAGAGCAGCTCGAACCCTTTGGAGCTATGAGCGAAGCCCACCCTGTGGAGAAAGGCCTGCGGACCTGACCCCCTCCGTACCGGGACCCTCTCGCTGATTGCCCTATGAAACACACTCACGAGCGCACCTGACTTCACGCAAGCCCTTTCTAAACAGAGAGCAGTTGCTTCTCTGCCCCTTTCAGCAGGACCGCGTTGGTGGCCACGATTATGGAAGATGCGCTCATTAGCAATGCGGAGATCTCCGGTCTGAGCGAGATTCCGAAACCCGGGTATAGAATGCCCGCCGCAACCGGGATCGCTATGATGTTGTAGAAAGAAGCCCAGAAGAGATTCTGCTTCATCTTCCTGACCGTTGCCTTGCTCAGCCTGATCGCCCGCAGGACATCCGCCGGATCTGATTTCATCAGGACGACCTTGGCCGTCTCGATGGCAACGTCTGTCCCGGCTCCGATCGCGATGCCTATGTCTGCTTGGGCAAGAGCAGGAGCGTCGTTCACTCCATCCCCAACCATGGCGACGAACTTCCCTTCCTCCTGCAGCTTCTTGACGAATTTGGCTTTCTCTTCAGGAAGGACTTCCGCAAACACGCGCTTTATCCCAACCGCTTTCGCTACCGTCTCGGCTGTTGTCTGATTATCTCCCGTGATCATCGCCGTCTCAATCCTGAGCTCATTCAGTTGTTCTATCGCTGCCCTGGCCGTAGGCTTTACAGGATCTGCGGCTCCAATGACCGCTGCGATAGTACCATCGACGGATAGAAGCATGATTGTCTCTCCCTTCCCTACCATTTCGTCGATCTCCCCCTGCAGTTCGGATGTGTCAATGGCATTTTGCTTCATCAGCTTTATCGTTCCAACGAGCAATCTCTTTCCTTCCACGTTTGCCTTGACTCCCAGCCCTGATAGATTCTCAAAGTGTTCGACCCTTGTCGGCAGTTCAAGCCGCCTCTTCCTCACCTCTTCCAGAACTGCGTTGCTCAGCGGATGGTTCGACCCCGCCTCGGCAGCACCCGTCAGCGTCAGCACTTGATCCTCGTTCCAACCCTGGACAGTGGCTACGTCCGTTATCTCGGGCTTTCCCTCGGTCAACGTACCTGTCTTATCGAATACCACCGCCTTAATCCTAGAAGCTAGTTCCAGTGTCGGGGCATCTTTGATCAAGATGTTATGTTTCGCTCCCAAGCCGGTTCCGACCGCGACCGCTGTCGGCGTGGCCAGACCCAGGGCATCCGGGCAGGCGATCACGATAGCCGAGATTGCGAAGGTTAGCGCGAACAACGCGGGCTGTCTGGCGACGAGAAACCACACAAGAAAGGTTACGAGTCCAGATCCAACAGCGAGGACCACAAGGTACTTCGCAAATTTGTCCGCGAGCCTCTGGCCAGGCGCCTTGGAATTCTGGGCAACTTCCACAAGCCTTACTATCTGTGCGAGTGCCGTGTCCTCCCCTACTTTCGTCGCTTCGAACCTGACAGAGCCGGATTGGTTGATGGAGCCCCCGATTACTGCATCTCCTTCCCTCTTCGGGAGAGGGATAGATTCTCCTGTTACAAGAGATTCGTCGATAGCAGTTTCCCCCTGCACGATTCTTCCATCGACCGGAACCCTGTCTCCGGGTTTCAGGATCACGATATCACCGATTTTCACGTCGAAGGTGGGAACGAGTTCTTCTCTGCTATCGCGAAGGACTCTGGCTTGCGGCGGAACCAGAGCAAATAACTCCTGAAGGGCGTCCGTCGTACCTCGCCTCGACTTCATCTCCATCCAGTGTCCGAAGAGGACGAACGTCACGAGCAGGGCGGCAGCCTCGTAGTAGGAATCTCCGCTTCCCTGGATCGTCAGCAGCACGCTGAACCCGTAGGCTGCTGTGATGCCCACCGCGATGAGAACCGCCATGTTCAGGGTTCTGTTCTGAAACGCCTTGTAGCTCGAGTAGAGGAATATCCAGCCAGAATAGAAGAACACTGGCGTCGTTAGGACGAACAGAATCCAGGGCACCGGAATCGGCGCGGGCGGTTGATAATTGAAGATGAATCTTCCAAGGGGGGAGTACAAAATGATAGGCATTGACAGGAGTAATGCGAAGAAGAATTTTTGGCGGATGTCCAGCTCCATGAGCCTAGCCATCTCTCGCCCAGCGAGGCCGGTGTGCTCCATTCCCATCGTCATGGTCATGCTCATCTTGAACTTCTCCCAGGGCGACGTTTGACCTACAGACTTCGTTGCATGCTCGTGGGCCCCGTGCGCAATCGCATGACCGCTGCGGCTGCTGCTGCTGACTGGGATTAGCTGCATGCCGCATATGGGACACTTGCCAGGAGAATTGGATTTCACGTCAGGATGCATGGGGCAGGAATATACCACCTGCTCGTTATGCTCAGGTTGCGCTGAATGTTGTGGCATCAGTCGGCCTCTATTATTATGAGACCTCGCAGCAACCTATCGGGAATCACTCTGTCCTTTTCCCTTTGGCATCACCGTTCGTCCTTTCATTCCCTTCAGCCTGACGGCCTCGTACCCAGACTTCTTGACAGCCTCTTCTATCTCTTCCTCCGAGATCTTCTCTGGTTGATAGTCCACATAGACGGCATTCAAGATAGGGTTGACCTTTACATCTCTTATCCCGCCGTTCTTTCCGAGCTCCTTACGAATTATCTTCGCGCAAGATGCGCAGCTCATGCCAATTATTCGTAGGCCGAGCCGTCTCGCGTCGCCGCTCATTACTTCTTCAGCCTAAACCGCTTCAACGTCAACGAGTTGGTCACGACCGTGACCGAGCTGAGGGCCATCGCAACTCCCGCGAGTATGGGATTCAGTGAGCCCCAGGCCGCCACGGGAACCAAGACTGTGTTATAGGCAAACGCCCAGAACAGGTTCTGCTTAATCTTCATCATCGTGGCCCTGCTCAGTTTTATCGACGCGACGACATCGCGAAGGTCGTTCTTTATCAAAACGATTCCAGCGGTCTCGATCGCCACGTCCGTGCCACTTCCAATCGCAATCCCTAGGTTGGCTTCTGCCAGTGCCGGTGCATCGTTTATCCCATCCCCAACCATGGCGACGATCTCACCCTGCTCCCTGAGGGCCCTGACGACCTCCGCCTTCCGTCCTGGAAGAACCTGGGCCTTCACCTCTTCAATCCCAAGCTGGGAAGCAATTGCTTTTGCAGTCGCTTCGTTATCTCCCGTCAGCATGATCACCTTCAAACCCATTTTCTTCAAGTCTTCGACAGCTTCCTTAGCCTCAGGCTTGATCGTATCGGCCACGGCTATCACACCAGACGAGTCTTCGTCTGCGGCAACGATCATCGCCGTCTTTCCTTCTTTCTCGAGCTTTGCGAGGACTGGTTCGACCTTGTTGATGTCGATGCCCCTCGTTGCGAATAGCTTCCTGTTCCCTACGAGCACCTGCTTCCCTCCCACTACCGCCTTCACGCCCATTCCCGCTATCGCTTCAAAGTCAATGGCATCCGGTATCGCTCCAAGGTTTTCTCCCTTTTCCACGATGGCTTCACCGACCGGGTGCTCGGAGCCTTTCTCTGCCGCTACGGCGAGTCGTAGCAGTTCGTCTGCGCTAAACTTGCCCAAGGTTACTACATCCGTAACTGAAGGCTCGCCTTTGGTAAGCGTGCCAGTCTTGTCAAACACGACGCAGGTAATCTTGTATGCCCTCTCAAGGTTTTCGCCCCCTTTGATGAGCACTCCATTCTCTGCACCCTTCCCCGTTCCAACAACGATGGCCGCAGGGGTTGCCAGGCCGAGAGCGCACGGACACGCTATTATCAGAACAGCGATCAGCGCGGTAAAGCCGTAAAGGAAGGGCTTTCCGCCTATCGTAGTCCATGCCAACAGCGAAAAGACGGCCACGAACACTACCGCCGGCACGAAGTATGAAGAGACCTTATCGGCCAGCCTCTCAATCGGCGCCTGTGCTGCCTGCGCTTCTTCAACGAGCCTCACTATCTGCGCTAGCGCAGCATCCGCTCCCACCTTGGTGGCTCTTATCGTTACGGCTCCGGCTTTGTTGATCGTGGAACCTATTACCACATCACCCTTGCCTTTCTCTACTGGCATGCTCTCACCTGTGATCATCTTCTCATCTACGGAGGTGTGACCATCGACGACCGTGCCGTCAGCAGGAATCTTCTCCCCGGGGCGAATAACGAGGAGGTCGCCAACCTGAACCTGTTCCACCGGAACCTCTACCTCCTTTCCTTCTCTTAGTACTCTTGCGGTGGCGGGCTGGAGGTCCAATAGCTTTCTTACGGAATCCGAGGCTCTGCCCCTCATCGTGTGCTCAAGCAACTTACCGAGCAAGATGAAACCTATTATGAGGGCCGAAGCCTCGAAGTAAGTTCCTTCGGGAAAGATTCCAGTCGCGAAGGTTACTACAGTACTATACAACCAAGCCGCAGACGTGCCCAGAACTATGAGCGTATCCATGTTGGCCGACCTAGCTCGGATTGCATGATAGGTGCCCTTGTAGAACCTCCAGCCCGCAATGAACTGGACTGGGGTGGCCAGCCCGAACAAGACGAGATTGTTGGGTATCGGTCCGGGAAATGCAAAGAGCCAAGTAAAGACGAGTGCAGGTACCCCAAGCGCAAAGCTGAGAACGGTAGCCCTTCTGAGGCGTATGACCTCCCTTTCAGGAGCCACGAAAGTCTGGAGGCACGTGTCGCTGCAGAAGTAGTACTCCCTTCCCCTGACGGTGGCTCTCAATGCCTGCCCGTTCTCTTCCACAAACATGCCGCAGACTGGATCTTTTGCGATGGCTCATAACCTCTCGGCGCGATTGAAGGAGCGCTCCGCCCTCTCTTAAACGAATCCCTTTACAAACGTTAATGAATTTTGGAAAGCGTTGCTCTGGACTTTGCTGCTTCCAATCTGGAGCGGTGCTTGTCGAGGTATGTCCTTCTGCACGTCTTGCAGCAGAAGTAGTACCTGCTGTTTCCCACTTTGATGTTGTACGGCCTGTTGTTGCTAATCGGTCCTTTGCAGAAGTCGCACTTCAACGCCAGGGTGACTCCGCTCTTGAGCTTGACCGGCTGCTCGTCTTTTACAATACTTGAAAGAATCTCGCTCGCGACCACTACGCAACCGCGGTTCGCGACTGTTTCGGACAAGAAATGCTCCAGCTCGTGTACGCTCTCCGCGTGAACCTTCAGTATGATTCTGTGTTCTCCTGAGGTCACGTAGACTCCTGCCACCTCTTCTGATCCAGCTAGCTTCTTTGCCATCGTGTTGACCTCCGAAGGAGGGACCTTCAGAGTGACAACTGAAACGATACCTTGGTCTATCGCGTCGAGGTTGAGCAGCGGGATGAACTTCTTTATCAGCCTGCCCTTCATGAGCCTTGAGAGATGACTTGAAACCGTCGGTGTGCTCAGCGAGGTCTCCCGGGCTACCTCCCTCAACGAGGCTCTGCCGTCATTCAGGAAAGCGTCGAGGATGCTGATGTCGATTGCATCCAGTTTCAAGAAGATTTGACTCCAAAAGGCCCCATTTAAGGTATTTACAACTGTAAAGGGGTAGTTTGATATACCTCAGCGGGCAATTACTTCCGATGCCATATGGCTAAGGATCCTGTCTGTGGAATGATGGTGGATGAGAAGACGACGAAATTCAAGTCGGTACACGAAGGCCAGACGTTTTACTTCTGCTCTGCTTCCGATAAGGCTACGTTCGACAAAAACCCGCACAAATACGGCCATCCGAAACACTGAAGGCTAGCTGGCTTGCCTCACGGCGCGCCTGAGCTCGTCGCTTACGGTATCCTTGTGCTGTTTTCCGCCTTCCTGATTGTGCACTGGATGCGTCGCGCTACTCGTCCGGCTTCCGTGACAGAGCCCGTAGGGAGGGAATTGACGGGCGATTTGACAGCGTTTGACAAAGTTCAGCGGCTGTTTCATTGGGCGACCACTGTTGTGCTGATTCTGGTCCACTCAGCTTTCCCTTCTTGGGTGCTTGTACACGTAATCTTCTCGGGTCTGTTGGCGGGTCTTCTGGTGGTTCATGTGACTTGGGACGTAGGGAAGTTGAGGGCATTCCACCGCATGTGGCCTCGCCTCCAGGATGCCAGAGATGCGCTGCTGCGAGGGAAAAATTTCCTCTCGATAGCCAAGCAATACCCGCGAATGAGTAAGTACGACCTGTTCATGAAGAACTTTCACATTTACCTCATCATATCATTCGCAGTGCTCGCAGTGACAGGAATCTACCAATACCTCTACGCTCCGTGGTGGACGGTCATCTGGTTTCTGCATTATCAAATAGAGCCCGCGTGGCGTCCAACTGTAATACACGACATCTTTGGCTTCAGTCTGATCGCTCTCCTCATTGGGCACGTCTATTTTGCATTTCTCAAGATTAATTGGCCACTTCTGAAAGCCATGACGTTTGGAAAGATTAGCAGGGATGAGGCCAATCGAAGGTACAGGCCTGATGAGCTTGAGTAGGCGATTCGGGGGGGTAGCACATCCATACCGAACAGCAATTGCCCTTGTCCTCCTTATCATCATTTCGACGTCATCGTCAGGCGTCTTCGCGTCTGCGACCGTCGAGCCTCACTATACGCACTGTTGTCTACCCAGAGGTGCCGGACACGGGCCCATCCCAACCAGTATCAGTGGGATTACTGATGAATACGAAATCGTCATCGTCAACAACCGCAATGTTTCGATGACGGGAGTCGTCGTCTACTTTCCAGCTGGCTTTGCATTCGTCAATGCATCAGTAGGCGGAGGCGGATGGGTTACGACAATACTTCGCGATCAATCCGGGATTCCTGCTGCCGTAAGCTGGAATGGGAGCCGGATTCTCCCTGGGGCGAACGCCACCTTCATGCTTACGCTGCACAATCCCACTGTGGGTCTTCAATTATCCGGGGTCTACGATTTTCTGGTGGCGCAGCTCTACGTCAACGCGTTACCCGACGGCTCTAGGGATCCAGTGGAGATAATTCAGCCGATAAGGCTCTTTGGGATTGACTCGTCCGCGCTTGCTTTTGATTCAATTGCGATAGTGTTTGTTCTCATCGCGCTGCAGTTAGTCCTTCCTAGAAGGAAATTATGACCTACCCTTTCGTGGAACGTGACGTAGATAAGTCAACTTATGGGCACGATGCCAAGAGGCCATGCTCTATCATACAGGACCTCCATAAACCAAAGTGGGGAAGGGAGATTTTGCCTTTCTCCCGGCGTGAGCTGCTGACTGTTCTAGCCATAGGAATTGTCACTTCGCTGATTGATCATCGGGTGGATGAGTTGTTGTTTCGATTCCTCTTCACGATTCCAAGCGTAATCAGTCTCGCCGGGTACCTCACGGCTGAGACCGGAGGTCCAGTCTTCGGAGACCTTCTCCAGAGCTGGTTCCAGTATGGAGCCGTCTTGGCGCCATTCCTCGTGAGAAGGCCGGGCGCGGGAACCATCGCCATGACAATCAATGGCTTCGGACAGGTATTCCTTAATGGGACGCACACACCACACCTTCTGTATGGGGTTACCGGCCTCGGTGCGGACATCGTGTTCGCATCATTCCGGTACAGAAGATATGATATTCCGACCGTCTCTCTTGCTGGAGTCGCCAGCGCAATGTTTTGGTATCCGATCGTCTACTTCACGCACTCCCTGAATCTGTTTCCCTCTTCTTTCATCGTGGCTGACCTGGCAATCCGTGTTCTCGGAAGCGCAGTGGGGAATGGATTGTTGGGAGCGGCCATTGGGCTGGTAATCTTGAGGGTAGCGGGCCGAATAAGAAACAACAGTATTGGGGTGTCGTTGGAGCCAACAAAACAGACCGTTCGCACTTCCTACTCAGATTCCTAGTTCCAGCAGATGAACCTCAGACGACGGCCTGCCCTGCTAGACGCGAAAGGTGATCTGCGGATCTACGACCGCATCCAAAGGCTCTATCACTGGGCGACGACGGGTGCATTCGTTGGTCTACTTGTCACTGGATTTGCCACATAAGACCCTACGACTTTCGCGCCGTTGTAGGAGGCTCATCACATGCATTTTTCATGGATTCTTCCGCGCTTGGGTGCTCGCGCATGCTGCCTTCACGTCAGCGACAGGTGTATTGCTCATTCTTCACGTGGTCTGGGACACCAAGTTACTTGCAGAGAACGTGACAAGTGCTGTCCGAGGGATTTCGAATCCACGAGGAGGTTGTCGCCTAATTCCCTCCCTACGCAACTTGTCAGATTCTCTTGATTCCGGTGCTGTACCTTGTAGGAGGGGAGTGGGCTCCGATGTTCTTTGGGGAAGCACCATCGGAGAGACGGTTACTGGAAGAGTTACCATCTGGCCCACACCCGTGAGCTGGATGCGATAGCGGGAGGTATAGTCTCGCTTGTCAAGGAGAGTAAGCCTCCTGTTCAATGTAAGAAGACACGAAGGGGGAGGAAGCCAGTCCACTCCAGGGAGAAGCTCGTCTGCATCTGCCTCCTCATGATCGTGATGGGATACACGTTCAGGGACATGCAGAACTACGTGCCGAAGCTGAACCTCCCGTGGGACGAGCCCTACCCGGATCACTCGACGATCCACAGAGCGTATCAGGAGATGCCTCAGGAGTATCTCGACACCCTCCTCGAGAGGACCGCCCGTCTCTGCATGGAGGAATCAGGCTGGAGCAAGGGGCTGCTGGCATCGGACAGCTCGGGCGTGGAGACGGACAGGTACGAAGAGGTCGTCAGACCCAACAAGAAGGAGAGGAGATTCGAGAAGGTGAGGAGGCTGTTCTACCTCAAGTACCACATCGTCGCGATACTCGACCATCTTATCATCCTCAGGGCGAGGGTGACGAGCTACCGGGTCAACGACTCACCCGTGCTGAGGAGCATGCTGAGGCGCTTCCCCTCCCTTCCCGGGTCGACCTTCAACGCGGACAGAGGATTCGATGCGGAGGCGAACTTCAAGCGCGTCTACGAGCTCCTCATGCATCCGAACATCAAGCAGATAGCCAGGCAGAAGGGGCCGAGAGGAAGAGGCCACAAGAGGCTCCACAACCGAAGCAGGGCAGCGAAGGAGTTCGACGAGTCACTCTATCAGTGGAGGGGGATGATAGAGGCGATATTCGGAGCGGAGGAGTCAGACGAACACAGCCTCAGGACGAGGTTCAGGAAAGGGGAGAATCGCGAGAGGTGGGGCGTCATACTGGCGATGGGATGGAACCTCAAGGTCCTGAACAGGCTCAGGTGCAGGAAGATGCTGGAGATGGAGGTGACATCGATCATACGGGCGAATTAGGCGACAACCTCAGAGCGAAGGAAAGCCTCATATACGAGAAATTGCAAAATTCACGTCAGCGCGGCTATATAATGGCTAAACTTGACGAAATTGATATGAAAATACTCTCTGCCCTAAACAGGGACGCCTCCATCTCAATACCCAAACTTAGTAA